>QIAR01000753.1:2139-2671 GCA_003225595.1 Acidobacteriota bacterium
TATAAAGTTCTAGCCTGGCGTAGGGATAACTTCCAGGGAAAACCTCAGACCAACACTGCGGGCGTCGGACTTCCCCGCTCGTAAGCAAATGACCCGTTCAAAACATGCTGTAGAAGAACACCACTGCCTTCACGAACGAGGCAACCACCGCAGGGCAAACAGAAAACCTATGATCCAAAAGAACAGTGTCCGCACTACTCTAATTACCATCTTGGCTGCTTTGGTGCGATTACCTTCCTTTATGTCCTTATCAAGCTTGAATACCAGACCCACGACAATCCACTCCGCCGCTGATCACCATGCACCCATTGAATCATCATTCAAACGGATCAGAGTGTTACGAACGTGATGCTACTCGAGAGATTAAATGGTCCATCTAGCAACCCATATCTGAGCCTGCTACCGGCAGGTTCCCTCGGTTCTGAGCGACTCAGTCCTGGTGCAGGAACCTGTAATCGAGGATGGCGGCAACCAGCCCCACCCCCTCGGCCGGCTCGCGGCCGTCCTAGGAACGGACGATTCGCCCTTGGCA
>QIAR01000228.1 GCA_003225595.1 Acidobacteriota bacterium
GGCAGGGGTGCGAGGTTATTGGCTAGGAATATCAAGCTTCCGCGTCGACGCAGGTAGATTGCCTTGCCCTGCGGCTGAGGCGGAGTCTTCGCTGCGACCAGCGTGATATGCATGGCATCTGGTGCCGTGAAGGTGGCAAGCACTTCGCTCGCGTGCTCCAGTTCCGACTGTTGATTGGTAATTTGGCTCTGCAAGGCAGCTATGCGTTGCCGCAGTTCCGCATTCTGCCGTCCCAAAAGAATCGCGACCAGGACCATGGCTGCGACGGCTGCCCATGTCAAAGCTGGCCACCAAGAGAGCCGCCTCGGCGGGACCACAACCGGCATGCGTGGTTCACCCGCAATAGAATCTAGGAGGCGCTGCCGAGCCCGGCGTGGAGGTGCCGGACCCGACGTGGAGAGCGCCAGTAGCGCCATGTCGCCCCGTAGCTGCTCGAGCTCGCGCCAGCAATCCGTGCAGCCTTCGAGGTGCTTCTGAAGTGCAGTTCGCTCGTCGCCTTCAAGCACACCCAGGGCGTATAGCGCGAGATCCTCGGCGAATTGTTCGTGAACGCTCATCCGTTCAAACTTCTCCGCAGCGCAAGTAAGCCGGCCCGAATACGAGTTTTGATCGTGCCCAAGGGTTCTCCCGTCTTAGACGCAATTTCCGTATGTGTCAGGCCCTCGAAAAAAGACATCTCCAGAGCGCTCCGTTGTGCCGGAGGCATACTGCTGAGAGCGCCACGGACTTTTCCCAGGGCGCGCGCCCGGTCCGCCTCTGAAGCCAGATCCGGCTCGACCGAAACCATGACGTCCTCAATATCAGTTTCCGGATGCCGCTTGCGCAGGGAATCAATGGCACGATTGCGCGTGATCACCGAGAGCCACGCAGCTAGGTTGCCACGGCTCGAATCAAAGGTTCCCGGATTTCGCCACAACTGCATGAATACTTCCTGCAAGACGTCCTCGGCCGCTCCGGCGTCACCCAGAACGCGCAAGGCGACCGCGTACACCATTGCCGAGTAGCGGTCGTACAGCTGCGCCATCGCCTTCTGGTCACCAGAGCGCATCGCCGACATCATCGCAGTGTCGGAGGAAAACGCTTTTGGATCAGCACCGGACAAACCGTCTTTGCTTCCTTCCTGAGGTACGTCTTGAAAGTCCCTGCGGATTCTCGCCTACGAACATATCCAATTTGTCTGTGGTTGTGTACTTACCACAGCCGTCACCCAATCGGAAAAAGCTGCTGCGGCAAAACATAGCAGCATCCCTCCCCTTCGACAAGCGTCGCCCGTAACCCATGCCTTATTTGCAATCTGCTTCGTGAAACTATGGTGGACAAAAATCCACAGTAGAAATCCTGCAGATTCATTCTCATCCGTGTTATAACGCAGATGATAGAAGAACCCATTGTTCGCAAGCCAGTAGGAAGAGTTGTGAGCAGAACCACTAAAAGGAGTTTGGAGGCCGCGCAACGGATTCGTGCCTTGCGCGGAAAGATGAAGCTGAGCCAACTAGAGATTGGCCGAAGGGTCAATTCGTCCGCAATGTCTGTGTCCCGCTGGGAACGCGGACTTCTAGAACCATCAGCCGAAATCTATATTCAGCTCGGCTACTTAGCTGGTGATCCAGATTGCTGGGATTTTTGGAGACGCGCTGGCCTCAGAAGTGAAGACCTGATGCGAGTGGTACCGGCCATTCGCGAACGGCTTCTAGATAACCGCCTAACAAAAGTTCAAGTGGTCGTAGCGGATAAGAGAGCGTCTAAGAAGCAAATTTCAAATCTGGTAGCAATCCCCCTGCTCCCCGTCGTAGCGGCCGCTCCCGGCGAAGAGGACAGCGATGAGTCCGATTTATTTCAAGTCCGACCCGAAGCAGTTTTTGCAGCGCCCGGTTCGTGGTGTCCTCATCCGGAATTCACAACGTGTTTGCGAGTCAAGGGCAGTGCCATGGTGCCCTTACTTCGAAGCGGCTATATCATTGTCGTGGACACGTCGCAAGTCAACGCTTCCGAAATTGAAAGTGGTGACATTGTTGTAGTTTCCCACGAGAGCAAAGGCTTGGTTGTTTCAAGGCTGATGCACTACGACAGTATGGAAGTCTTAGTCCCGGACAATCGGGAGTACGAATCCATAATCTTATCCTCAAGTGGCTGGCGCATTGTTGGGAAAGTTTTGTGGTGGATTGGACAGCCCGTCCGGACGGATTGAGAGTCTTGGCGGTGTCCTAAACTTGACAATCGCCACGCAGGAGACTAGGGTCGTATGTGAGCGAGCACTCCTTCTCACTCTTTCAGGTCTCCTGAACTAAGTCAGCCCATCTGAAGTCCCCCCTTCTTAGATACCCATCAATCCATGGAGGTTGACATGTTTGCTCGTCACGTTTCGATGCACCTGAAGCCCAATACCCGTGCGGAGTTTACCCAGACAATTGAGAAGGAAATTATTCCCTTGCTTCAGAAACAGCAAGGCTTCCAGGACGAAATCACGTTCCATGCCCCAGGCGCAGGAACGGAAGTGGTCGCAATCAGTCTGTGGGAACAGAAAGAGAACGCGGAAGCTTATCACCGCGGAGCCTATCAAGAAGTGCTGAAGACCCTGGCGAAAGTGGTCGACGGAACTCCTGAGGTTCGAAACTTCGACGTCGGCACCTCGACCTTCCGTAAGATCGCTGCTCGCGTAGCAGCCTGAAGCTGGCAGGTTTTCTCGTTCGGGGCGGCCAAGTCCGCCCTCTCTTTACGACAAAGAGGAGACTACAAAAATGCTTACCAAAATCATGAAATGGGTTTCGATTGTGGCGTTGCTTTTGCTTCTGGCGATGTGGTGGCGCTCTTCCTCCGATTACCGCACCGTGTTGGCGGCCTTTGCGGTTTCGGCTGGTGCCATTGTAGTTTTCGTGCAGGCGGTGGGCGCAGGTAAATACGTTTGGGCAGCCGCATTTCTCGCAACGGGCGCGCTTTTCAACCCTCTCCTGCCCATTATGCTTCCTCGCAATGTGTTTCTCTGGCTCGATTTGGCTTGCCTTGTGATGTTTCTGGTGTCGTTGGCCGTATGGAAGGCAAACCCGAGGCTGTCCATCGCTTCGATAACAGATCCGACCCCGAGAAGCGAGTCACTGTAAAGCTGTGTGGCTGGAGGAACGGTCATTCAGGTTCTCGTACAGTTGTATGTTTAGCGTTTAGATCTTTCTGGCGACGCCCGCTTCTCAAAGACAACCCTGCTTTCCGAAACGCCCGCCTCCAGAAAACTTGGAGGTGTTCTGTGCCCCAGCGATCGCCGATTTCCTTTCAAATGGCCACCAAAAACGTGCTCATCGTCGATGGCAACAAAGCGATGCAGAACCTGCGCGCCGGCGTGCTGAGAAGCCACGGAGTTCAGGTGCATTTGGCTAAAAGCGTCACCGAAGCAGAGTTGCTCTGGGTACCTGATTTCTTCGATTTGGTATTGCTGGACGTGCGCCAGAGATCCAAAGAGGCAGTGGCGTTCTGGAGAACGATTCGCCGCCAGCATCCACGTCAGCGGATCAGTTTCCTAGTTGGGCCCCCAACGTACCTGTCTCCCACCTGCGTCGACGAGGCCATTGCCCGCGACAAAGCCCCGGAGGACTGGGTGCAAAGGCTAAGACTCATGGCAGTCGCATAGGGCCTATCGCTGACGAAGCCAGCCGGTCGTATGGCCAATCATCTTGCTTTCCAGCTGGCGCTGATCCTCTCGCGTCACCTTGTCGCGGCTACCGCCAACATTTCGCGCACTGCGCTGACTGCAGCGGCGGTTCCTTCTCGCTTCTGCTGGTCGCGGATGTTGTTCAGGATCGAGTTGGCGTGGGTGTTGTTGGACTTGACCGCTAGAGCCTTAAGAAATTCGCTGTCACCTTCGGTCGCGGCGGCGTCAAGTTTTTGGAGAGCTTGGAACAAATCTGCCCGAGTGTCCATCAGGTCCACGACATGGTAATCGTCCCGGTTCCCGCAGGTGCTTCCGTCTGAGAACTGAACGAATACGACCTGACTGCTAGCAGCAAGGCTAATCTTAGCAGCATCTTGCGGAACTGGCATAGAAAATGTGCCATTATCTTCGTGTTGATGGGTATATTTCTGGCTCGGCGCAATTTCCAGCTTATGCGAGAAGAAGGCATCCAACTCGCTATACTGCTGGACCATGGGGCCATACGAGTTGCTGATCTGACTGACAATTACCATGGCCATAATAGGCTTCTTGGAGAGGTTGGTCGTCGTAATATGGTCTACATACGAAGTTTGATGTACGCCGCCTACATCCGATTCGCTGAGTTCTATCTCGCCAGCCAAGCGAGCGAGACAATCCACTTTCGATTGATCCGCAACGTCAATCGTGGCAGTTTGCGCCCCACAAAGTAGGCTAGACGAGACCCGGTGTAGTTGGTTACGATCCAATACGCAGAAGTTGGTGTCCCTGAACATGAGTTATTCATCGTAATACTCGACGCGACACAAATCCTGCTCGTGCAAAAAGGACACGGCGTATCGTAGCAGTTCGAAATGCAGCGCTCTCCTCGACATGCGAAACCTGCTCGGATAATGGAAGCATTTCCAGCGGACGGAAATGCGCAATTGTTGGCATTCGGCCCCCACCTAGCAACTAACTGGTTTTGGGGCACGGGGTAGCACGTGCTGAATGTCAACTGGAGAGTCTGGTTGGCTCTAGAAGTCACACTTAGAGAAGGAGTAGCACCGAAAGTGCCCCCCAGATCGCAACTTGCTTCATTCCTCACCTCGCGGAGAAGAAAACAGCGGGCCTAGTGCGCCTAAAATAGCAACTCTTCGTCGGTGTCAAGAGTTAATTTCCGTTCTAGGAAAATACACAGGTTGGGGCGGATATTTAGCAAAATAGTAAATTTTTACAAGATCCGAACACAGCACATGTAACCGTATGTCTTTGCAACGCGTCGCATCTTGAGACTTTTACCCGAGCTTTCTAGATATGTTCGTTATGACGACAATTCACCGCCGCTCGGTTCCACCCTTACGTTCCAAAGAATAGCTGCCTCGTCCTTTCGGCGCATGTGACCGCGTGCGCCAACCATGTAGTTTCGGACACACCGAGTGGACTGACTGCGGCTACTGAGGATAAAACTCTTAAACGCGCTCCGACGAGCGGTTTGGCACACTTAGAAAGGCGGGCACCAACGCTCGCTTCTGGGGCGCACTTACCTGAATTGTTCGGATCGATCCAAACATCGGTGTCGGAACGTGATTTTGACCCGACTTTCCGGGGCGACCTATTCGCTTTCGAACTGCGCCACAGACGACGTAACTCTGTATCCGGAATACAGAAAGCCCTTCGACTCGAAAGGGCCAAAGCAGAGGAATGGCGCGCCCTGAGAAGATTCGAACTCCCGACCTTCTGGTTCGTAGCCCAATTCCGCCACCCACACCAGACAACATCAGCCACCTAAACCCAAGCAAACGTTTAGATCCATGCTGCCCGAGTTGCTCGAGGCCCCTGTCACGTTTTGAAAGCTGGAGGAGGCTAACATGCGTCGAGTATTGTTCGTAGCCACAGTTGTGTGCCTTGCGGTCTCAACTGCCAAGGCTCAGGACCCGGTAAAGGTAGACCCCAATAACTGGAAAGTGGAATTCGAGAATGCCCAGGTGCGGGTGTTGCGAGTCCACATCCCCCCGCATGGGAAACTAGGAATGCACGAGCATCCGGCGAGTGTGCTCGTTCCCCTGACGGACAGCCGCGTGAAAGATAGTTTCCCCGACGGAAAGACTTCGGAACGGCAGTTCAAGGCTGGGCAGGCCAGCTGGCGCGATGCTCTAAAACATGCGAATGAGAATTTGGGCGATACGCCGGTGGAGTCGATCCTGGTGGAACTAAAAGCCAAGCCAGCAGCAGCCAAGGATAATGCCAAAAAGCCAGGTATCTGAGTGGGCATCGCAGCGGAAATATCTGTTTTTCGAATCGAACAGTAGTCTCTCGGGTCAGCCACAGAGAATTTGGTGTTTCAATCATCCAAGATTGCCTCTGCAAAATGGTTGTGGCGGGGGCTCTCCAAAACGCCTGGGGGGTTTGAAGCCAGGCAATTTGCTTTGACCGCCCAAGTGTTGCAAAAGCGGGACGAAAATGAGGCACTCTCGGCAGTGACTGTCCGCTCGGTTGACGTTGGAGAAGTTGCCGATGGGAACCGTCTTCGACAATGGCTCGGAAGGCGAGGTGGTATAGAATGTGCGCCGTTCCCGAACTTAAAAAGGAAATACCGAGGCAACGGTCGCACTGTAGCCCACGATGTCGCGTACGATCACACTAATCTGCTTCGTTTGGATGCTGGCAATCTTGGAGTCTAGCTGTGGAGGCGGCGCGAGTACTGCACCACCACCGCCGGCTCCGCCGACAACCGGGACACTTCCCGCCTATTTTGGCATGCATGAGACGAACGCTGCCGCGCACAACTGGCCGTCAGTTGGCTTCGGGACTTTTCGGACATGGGACGTATACCCGCATGTGAGCTGGGCGGACATAAACACCGCCAAGGGTATTTACGACTGGACGAACTTGGACAATCTGGTCAGCCTCGCGCAATCTCACGGGGTAGATTTGATCTATACGTTCGGCAGGACGCCAGCTTGGGCGTCTTCTAACCCAACCGGTTCCTGTCCAAGCAACCCCGACGGCTCCTGTTATCCGCCTTCGAACCAACAGGACTGGAAGGATTTTGTCGCCGGCATCACCGCCCGTTACGCGGGCACGATCAAGTATTGGGAACTTTGGAATGAGCCCAACGCCTCAAATTTCTGGACGGGTACTACCGCTCAAATGGTGACCATGGCGCAGGACGCCTATCCGATCATCAAAGCGGGCGATTCCGGAGCCGTAGTGCTAACCCCCGCGCCCCAAGGCACACATGCTTACAAGTGGATGGACGAATACCTGGCTGCCGGTGGTGGTGCCTACGCCGATGTTGTTACCTTCCACGGTTACCTGGGTTCCAGCAACGGCGTCGCTGACCCGCCGGAGAACATCGCCTCCCTGATCGCGAACATGAAGGGCATAATGGCCAGCTACGGCCAGGGTTCAAAAGAGCTGTGGGACACGGAACACAGTTGGGGGAACGACGCGAACCTCGCCGATCAGGACCACCAGGCCGCATGGCTCGCGCGACATGTGATTGTTAGCTGGTCGACCGGTGTGGCGCGCTCTGTTTGGTATCTGTGGGATGGCGCGGATGTTGGAACTCTCTGGGATCCGGTCAATGGCATTCATCAGGCGGGGAGAGCCTACGGAGAAGTCTATAAATGGCTGGTTGGGTCGACGCTGACCGCTCCTTGTTCTATGGCGAGTGACTCAACTTGGACTTGTTTTCTTACCCGTGCGAGCGGGTCTGAAGCTGAGATTATATGGAACAGCTCTGGGGTTACTTCGGCCCACACGGTTTCTAGTCCATATACGCAATACTCCGATTTGCTCGGCAATACGTTCGCTGTACCTGCAAACGGATCTGTGATGATTGGACACGCGCCACTGCTGTTTCAAGCCGGAGGTTCTTAATCCGGACGCCACTGCCCCGACGGATCGGACGCTTTGACCTCCTCAACCGTCCAGCCGAGTGCGTCGGCCATTTCCTCGAAGGTCATTTCCGCCGCGAGGCGTTGGAGGTAGCGGCTTTCTTCTTGTGTGGTGGCATACTTCGCTCATGTGCTCGACGAAGGCGAGCGGCGGACACGCTTCTTGAGTCGATGAACTCGTACCAATAGGTATCGTTTCCTGTATTTTCGTACTTGCGGATCACCTCTTCAGAGTTGGTAACTTTACAGCTCCCGCATCATTTCAACCTACGCTGGTCCCTTTCCTCATCCCAATGAGCCATGTGCATCCCCGCGTCCGATTGCGCACATTTTGCCACGTCCCAGCGTTTTATGCCGTCCCAATTTTCAACAATAGGGCGCAATCGGGCGAAGTTGAAGCAGCAGAGAAAAGCGGCGTGACCTGCCCGATAAGATCGCTTGGACAATCCAGACAGGACGCGAGTTGGCGCCCTGGGGGGCTGGGTAACCGGAGGGGCTGGGGATCAGGTTCGGGCCATCTTTGGCCAGGTGATGTCAAGCTGCCTGTGTAAATACTGAGAGGGTGCGGGTTTTCCATTCCAGATTGAATCGCTGGAAGATGGAGTAGATGATGCGGTCCACGCTCTCGACGTTCACAAAGCAAACCATCGGCCGGGTGCGACGTCGCACCTCCACGAAGCAGCG
>QIAR01000229.1 GCA_003225595.1 Acidobacteriota bacterium
TTGGGCCCAAAAGAAAGTCGCGATCTCGGCACTGCTTTTTACGATTCAATTTTCTACTCCGTCACCGAAAAACTCGCTAACGAAAGTGGCCGTCGGGCGCTGCTCGTTTTCAGCGATGGAGAAGACAACTCCAGTTCCCATGACATGATGACAGCCATCGAGGGTGCCCAGAGTGCAAACGTTCTCATTTTCACCATCCGCTATACCGAGAAAAAGCATGGCAAGCTTACTGCCCGCAACATATACGGAATCCGCGTGATGGACCGTGTTGCAAAAGAGACGGGTGGCCAACACATTGATGCAGAAACCACCGACCCTAGAACGTACTTCCGTCAGATCGCCGAAGAACTTCGATCTTCATACGAACTGGCATACTATCCCTCGAATCCAATCCGAGATGATACATTCCGAAAGATCGCGATCCGACCGAAACAGGCAGGCGTAACGGTACGCTCCCGAACGGGATACTTCTCACGATCCGCGGACTGATCCCGCGAACTTGCTCCGCTGGGGTATTCGCTTTCGCAGCCGCCTGATGCACGATGGGGAATCAACCACCCTGCGAGATGCTATTCTGAGCCATCGTGAGGAAGCCCATGAGTCGGCTCACCGTTTTGAGCGAATGTCTGCTGCCGATCAGCAGGCCATTCTCGAATTCCTGAGCTCTCTTTAGTTTGTCCCTCGCTGATCGTTCTCCGTCGTGGTAGAGCATCAGTCGAAGCCCAGCTCTGTCGGGCGCATCAGTTGGGGGCCATCCTTCACGCGCGGGCGATTGAAAGCCGGAAGTAATTTCGCGAGACTCGGTCGCGCTGTTACGTTGGATCACCATGATCCGTGGACAAACACAAACGTCCAGGAATGTCCGGCAGAAACAGAATTTTCATACCCGCGAAGTACCATGCGCGTAGAATCTTACACCACCAAACGGAGGGTATATGCGGACTGGCGCTCATCGTGTGTGCCTAGCGATCGCAATAATCATTGCCATCCATTCTTCAGCGGATAGTCCGATGAAGGCTGGATATGTGAGCGAGCCCAGAGTATTTTCGGAGGCCGCCGAGGGCAATAACTGGTTGCTGAACGGACGCACTTTTGACGCGCAGCATTTCAGCCCGCTCAAGGAGATAAACAATCAGAATATCGGCAGCCTCGGTCTGGCATGGTACCTGGACATCAATAGCGCCATGGGCATAGTTGCGGAACCGATTGTGGTAGATGGGGTGATCTACGTGAGCGCCCCGCTGTCGAAGATTTATGCCGTGGATGCGGTTTCGGGGAAATTGCTGTGGAAGTTCGATCCAAAAGTGCGCCTGAATCTTGCCATCAATGGTTCCTATTCCGCACGGACCAACGGCGGCGTGGCCGTTTGGGACGGCAAGGCCTACGTGGGCACGGGGGATTGCCGACTGGTTGCTGTCGATGCAGCGTCGGGCAAAGAGGTGTGGGAGTCTCCCGTCTGCGATGCAACCCAAACCGGCATCACGGGAGCACCACACGTCGCCAAAGGGAAAGTGTTCATAGGTTATAACGGTTCCGACGACGGAGTGCGGGGATCTCTGGTGGCCTTCGATGCGGAGACGGGCAAGGAAGTATGGCGGTTCTGGACCGTGCCCGGCGATCCCGGCAAGGGCTTTGAGACCAAAGCACTCGAGATGGCTGCGAAGACTTGGTCTGGCAAGGATTCATGGAAGATCGGTGGCGGGGATGTCTGGAATGCAATTACCTATGATCCAACGACCGACTTTGTGATATTCGGTACAGCTGGCGCAGGCGTAGATTACGGCGAGTTGTCATCCATCAAGGTGAGCGGGGACAACAAAAGAACAAGCGCCCCGCTCGGTTAAGCTGAGGCGCTCAAAGTTTGAGCACTCCCTCTCCCCCGGTTGTGCTCAGGAGCAGCGTAAGACCTTCCGCATCGAATGGGAATGGCCCGCGAGTGTTAAATCCGATAGCACCGACGAGCTAATTTCTTCGTTCTCCAGGAAGAATTTGGCTTTAGGCTCTTGGCAAGTCAGTTGCGATCATCTCACCGGGAAAGGAGTAGGTAATTCGCGAAAGTCAATCATTCGACCGCCAGCTTTGCAAGTAAGCTTTTTGTTCCCCGGTCATCTCTTCCAACTGTACCCCCAGAAGTCTGAGCCGGGTGCTGGCAATTTCGCGATCGATCTCCTCAGGCAACGGATGCAAGCCCGGGGTGAGCTCGCGTGCATGATTCGCTAGGAAGTGGACGGCCAGGGCCTGCACAGAGAAACTCATGTCCATGATTTCGATCGGGTGCCCGTCGGAGGCAGCAATGTTGGCCAGAGCGCCCTGCACCAGCAGGTAAAGCCGCCTGCCATCACGCAGAACGTATTCCGTGATATGCCGCCTTGCTTCACGCTGTTCGGCGGCCAATTGGGTGAGTGCCGGGACATCAATCTCATTCGCGAAGTTTCCGGCGTTGACCAGGATGGCCCCATTCTTCATTAGCTCCAAATGCTCTCGGCGGATTACATGAACGCTGCCAGTTGCAGTAATAAAGATGTCGCCTATGGAGGCTGCCTCGGAAAGTGATGCGACCGTGTAGCCATCGGTCAATGCTTCCAGGGCCTTAATTGGGTCGACCTCGACCACAGTGACCCGTGCGCCCAAGCCTCGGGCGTAAAGCGCAAGTCCGCGTCCGCACCAGCCATAACCCACGACCACAATGGATTTCCCCGCGATTAACAAATTGGTGGCGCTCATGAGCGCGGTCAGAGTGGATTGTCCGGTGCCGTAGCGGTTGTCAAACAGGTGCTTGCAGAGCGCTTGATTGGCGGCGATTACCGGCAGCTTTAGCACGCCTTCTGCTTGCATCGCGCGCAGCCGCAGAATTCCGCTGGTGGTCTCCTCCGATGCACCGCGAACCTTGGGCAATAGCTGAGGTCGTCGTTGATGCAAGCGGCTCACCAATTCGCATCCGTCATCGATGACCAAGTCAGGTTCGAGATCGAGCGTCTGCAACAGTTGGCGGTCAAGTTCAGCCGGGTCGGCGCCGTGACTTGCATAGACTCGCAAGCCGCGCCGAGCCAGCGCTGCGGCTACATCATCCTGTGTGCTCAAGGCATTGCTTCCGGCGACGGCTACTTCCGCACCCGCCTCATGCAAAAGCCAAGCAAGATAAGCCGTCTTGGCTTCCAGGTGGATCGCCATCGCAACACGTCGTCCGCGCAAGGAGCCGTCCTCGAGGTGGCTCCGCCGAAGCGAATTGAGTGTGTGGGCGTGAAGAGATACCCATTCGATCTTGCGCTCCCCTTCCGGAGCCAACGAAATGTCTAGGATCGCGGACTGACTTGGCATGAAAACGGGCCGCGTGCCCATGCTCGCTGCCAGGGACCACGGCCGAGGTGATTCTACCACTGGAACCGTACACCAAAATCGCCGATGCGCTCGATGCCGCTCACCCTGGAGGCATCGTCCATCGCGACATCTAGCCTGCCAACAAGTTCGTCACCCGCCGGGGGCACGCCTAGCACCAGTTGGTGAGTGCGCTGCAAGAGTTTCGCGGCCTGGGCATCGAGTTCGTCAGCCTGCATGAAGGGGTGGTCTGCCGTCTCTTGTGCGAGAAAAACGTCGAACGCGAGGGATGGCTACGGCCCCGGGACACGCCGGACATGCCGTGAACAACACCAAATTGATGACGGCACGCTTCCCGATGACGGCTACCCTTACCGATAGCAGAGGTGGGACGCTCGAGCTGACCATCTAAATCTCGCTTCATGCCGCTTAAGCGGCGGGCGACCGGCATTAACATTGCCGCGCTCGCCGACGGGCTTTCAGGCTCGTGAAGAGACAGCCCTTTCTGTCTCGGCCATGCTCTCGCGCACTGCATGTACCGCATCCATGAACTGGCGCACTCGCTTGATGTCAGCGGGATTTTCCCCGGTCCCATTTTCCTTGAGCGAGGTCCCTACGATGATGCCATCAGCCCACTCGAGAAAGGCAGTTACGTTTTCGGCGTTGGAGCCGCTGCCAACAAGTACCGGCCGTTTCGCGAGCCGCTTGGCTTCGCGGATTTTCGCCACATCTGGCGCTGAGCCGGTCATGCGGCCCGAGACGATCAGCGCATCCGCTCCGTAGTATTCCGTCCATTCAATGTGGGTGGCGAGATCCAGTCCTGGAAACGCGACCGAATGCTTCTTGTCCACATCAGCGAAGATGTGAATGTTCTCCGCATACAGCTGCTTGCGCTTGCGGATCAGATCGGCAGCACAGCCGTGGTCAAGCTCTCCGGTGTCCCAAAGCCGCGATCCAGTCAGAATGCAAATCCGCATGAAGCGTGCTCCTGAGGCCACCGCAATCGCCAGGCACACTTGCCCGCCATTGTGGACAACGTTAATACCCACTGGGACCTGGAAGTGTTTGACAATCTCCGATGCCGCGACCGCCTGCGCCGTCATCGCCTCGGGCTTCACATCATCGCCGACGTAATAGGGAAGGTCCCACATATTCTCGACGATCAATCCGTCAACCCCGCCTTTTACCAATGTTTCTGCGTCACGCAAGGCGTGGTCGATGATTGCTCGCATGCCGTACCCCGAATAGCCCGGGGCGCCAGGCAAGGGCCACAGATGCACCATGCCGATGACGGGTTTCTGCACGTGGAAGAGGTCCGTCAGGGATTTCAGCCGCGGACGATCCATCTCCAATTTCCATTTTGGGGTTGCGTCCATGCTCACACTCCTTGCACAACATGCTTAGACGTTCTCTGGGCCGCGGTCTCAAGCCGTCGGATCACCTCGAGCCTTACTTCGTCCCACGCTGAGGCAAAATGGGTTTCAGACATCCGAGCTATTATTCTACTTAGCTGAGGCATTTGCTCGCCGCCGCCCAGCAATTCAGAAGCTGCTGCTCCCGCCGCATTGGCGAAGACTGCACATTCAGCATTCGACCACCCTTCGAGGCGAGCCCTCAGAAACGCGGCGGTAAAGGCATCTCCGGCGCCAGTCGTATCTACCGGTCGCACGGAAAAAGGAGGCACCTGGGTCAAGCCTTCCCTTGTCCTGATGAGGCAGCCACTTGAACCGAGTTTCAACACTATCTCCCGCGCGCCTGATTTCTCCAGGGCTGCGAACGCCTTCCCTGCGTCCTGTTCTCGCGTGAGCAATGTGACTTCTTCTGCGTTCCCGAAAATCACATCGACTTCATTTGCGAGTTGCAAAAGTTTTTCTGGGATGGTTCTGCTTGGAAAGACACCCACGTCCATAGAGGTGTGCAGCCCGGTGTCCTTCGCCGTACGAATCAGTTGACGTGCGAGTTGCTCTGTGGGAACGCTCATGAAGCTGTAGCCCATGACGTGGAAAGCATTTGCGCCATGCAAGCATTGTTGAGCTTTAGCCGCGTCTGGGACCTCAGCATTTGCACCGCGGCTGCCGAAAATCGTTCGCTGGCCATCGGGGCTGACCGCGATGAACATGAACCCGGTTGGGGTGCGCTCTGCCTTCTGGACGAGTGAAAGATCAATGCCCTCGGACGCAAGTTGGCTTCGAACAAAACTGCCAAACCAATCGTTCCCGATGCAACCCACGAGGCGCACTGGAGCCCCCAGGCGTGCCAATGCGAAAGCGGTGTTGGCTCCCACGCCACCGCAGTGAAATGAAAGTTCGGCAGCGAGACAGTCTTGTCCCAGCACCGGATATTCACTAAGTGGCGCCGTGATATCAATGTTGATGTCACCCAGGATGACGATCATCAAGAGCCGCTCCCGATTGCGGATAGCCGCCGGACCTCCGCGGATGGGAGATACTTTACAGCCGAAAGCGGTACATGAAAAAAAATCATCGTTGCGAGATGGCGGAAGCCTTCGGGTTCGGTCACTTTCTAGAAGTCCCTGCCCGGAGCACGCATTCAGCCCGTTCGTTCGAATCGGCGCGAATTCTGTCAAGGGCAACAGGCCCTCCCAGGCGTCCTCTCACCGCCCAAATACTTCTCTCAACAAGCTCGTGGTCTGCGCGGCCGGGTCTTTGCGAATCTTGCGTTCTTCTTCGCCCAACTCATAGAAGAGCCCGCCGAGAGCCTTGGTCACCACGTAGCTGCTGATGTCCAGGTCCTGATTTTTGGCGAAAGGAATCGCTGTGTATTGTTCGACCAGGGCATTGTACTGGCGGGTCACGGCGTTTTTAGCCATCGTCTTGTCGACTACCGGCCGGAATGCAGCCGTGAGCTGCGACGTGGTTTTGCGTTTGAAATAATCGGTGGCCGCAGTGTCGCCGCCGGAAAGAATGCGGCGCGCATCGTCGAATGACATGGAGGTGATGGCCTCCACGAAAATTTTGCGCGCTGCCGGGGCGGCCGCTTCCGCAGCACGGTTCATGCTAAGAACAAAATCGTCCACCTTCGGCCCGTAGCCGACCAGGCGCAAACCTTTCTCCAGCGGACGCAGATTGCTGGGCATGAGGATTTTTATGGCCGCATTCCCAAAGTAGCCATTGGGGCGTCCGACCAGTTTTACGGAATTCTCCGCGCCGATTTGCAGTGCCTGTTTCAAACCCGCGTTAATCTTGGAATCGCTCAGTCCGGCGCCTAGTCCCAGGCGTCGGGCAATCTCGCCGACCTGCCCGACCGAAATTTGCACGAAAAAGACCGTCATGAATAAAAGGCTGGCAGCGAGTACCAGGTTCCGGCTCATCGGGGATTCTCCTTCAACCGCGGACTTCCATTCTACGATGGTGCCGAATATGCCAACCGCGCAGAACGGCAACCTCGTCCTCAAATTCCAGGGGACGTCGGGATCCACACCTCGCAAGCGCCCGATTACCGAATCTTTATGATTTCTTTAAGGCCTCCCGGAATGTCAATCGACTCGGAGTCGCCCTTGCTCAGCACAAAATCCATGCATGTTTGCCGTCCAGGAGGGGCCCGACGGGCCGTTGAAGATTCTTGGACTCAACACGCCTCGGCTTATTTCCCCTCTGTGCCGGTCGCAGGCTTCTTTCTTTCAGCGGAGAAGCGTTCCCGAACTGTGTCGCGCACGTCCTGGACCTTCCCGGCGCTCGAGCTGCGGATTTCTTCTCCCCTTGCCGGTGCGGCCGCCACGCATCCTTGGTTAAGAGCCGTATGCGTAAACGCGCTTGTACGGATCTGTGCGGGGGGCGATCAGCAATGGTCATCCCTACCGCGACAGTAACCAAATTACCTCCTGGTTAGAGTGAATTGCGCTCGTGCGGTTGATCCTTATGCGAATTTCCGCGACATTACGCCAACAATCCGAATGGCGGGGTGCGGAATCTAATGCATCATGCGGCTACGAAAACGCTTAATCGGTTTCATTGCAATTATTCAGTCCGTTCTTTTTTTAACGCATTTTCTCCTCTATGAGACGTGGACATTTTCGCACGCAGGAAGCCGTACCCATGGGGCGCTGTGGATCAAGCTGGTTCTTGGCTTTTTGTCGGTGAGCTTTGTTGCCGCTTCGCTACTCGCCTTTCGCTATACAAATGCTGCTCTGCGAGCCTTTTACAGGGCCGCTGCGATTTGGGTAGGTCTTGTGACTTTCCTCTTCCTCGCAACGGTTTCCTCCTGGATCATTTTCGGAGTTGCGTGGGTGGTTGGGCTGGACGTGAACTTCCATCGGATCGTGGAATTGCTGTTCGGTGCTGGGGTAGTGGCCGGACTCTACGGGGTTTTCAACGCAAGCTGGACGCGAATCACGCGAACGACGGTGCGGCTTGCGAACTTGCCGGCGGCGTGGCGCGGGCGAAGAGCGGCGCTTATCAGTGATGTGCACCTGGGGCACGTGCGAAACGGCGGTTTTCTGCGGCGCATGGTTGCGAAGATTTTGAGGGAAGAGCCGGACGCAATTTTTATTGCTGGGGATTTGTATGACGGAACGGCCATCGACGCGGGGCGAGCAGCGGAGCCATTGAACGAGCTAACGGCCCCACAGGGCGTGTATTTCGTCGCGGGAAATCACGAGCAATTTGGGGACGGCAGCAAATATCTGCGTGCCATTGCGGCGGCCGGGGTGCGCGTGCTCAGCAATGAGAAGGTGGAAGTGGACGGCTTGCAGATTATTGGTGTGCCCTACCGAAACGCTATGCAGAACGGGCAGTTTGCGTCAGTGCTACACGGTGTCCGCTTGGATCGCGAGCGCGCGAGCATTCTACTCACGCATGCACCCGACCATCCGGAAATCGCGGAGGCTGCGGGCGTTTCCTTGCAGCTATCCGGGCATACCCACCTTGGGCAGTTCATACCTTGGAGCTGGATGGCGCGGCGGATTTACCGGCGGTTTGTGTACGGCTTAAGCCGATCCTAGTCATCGTTTTTTTCTGCGGGGGCCTTGTTGCCCAAATCATGCGTCCGGAGCGGGAGGTGGAAGGCAATGTGATCACCTCCGAGCGCGACCCGCACGTACGGATCCATTTGCCGAACTCCGCGCAATATGTTCGCGCAGACTGGTGGGTGCTCTACGGCATGGCGGATTGCGAACTGCACGGATTCGTCGATGTCGATCC
>QIAR01000755.1 GCA_003225595.1 Acidobacteriota bacterium
AGTCGTATTCGATGGCATAGCCCGGACGGAGCATCTCCGCATCCTCAAGGCCAGGAATCGACTTGATGATAGCGAGCTGCACGTCGATTGGGAGCGAAGTGCTCATGCCGTTAACGTAGATCTCGTGCGTATTGAGGCCCTCGGGCTCGAGGAACAACTGGTGCGTGAGCTTGTCAGGGAATTTGACGATCTTGTCTTCGATGGAAGGACAGTATCGTGGCCCGATAGATTTGATCTGTCCACTGTACATCGGAGAGCGGTGCACGTTCTCGCGGATGATGCGGTGGGTTTCTTCTGTCGTATACGCGATGTAGCAGGGGACCTGGGAGTCGTGGTGGGCCACACGCCTGGTGCGAAAACTAAAGGGCGTGGGATCGGGATCGCCAGGCTGCAACTGAAAACGGGACCAATCAATGGTGCGGCCGTCGAGACGTGGGGGAGTACCCGTCTTCAGGCGGCAGCCGCGCAGGCCGAGCTTCTTGAGCGCTTCGCCTAACAGAACGGCGGGCGGCTCGCCGGAGCGTCCGGCGGGATATTGCTGCTCGCCGCAGTGGATTAATCCGTTAAGAAATGTACCGGTGGTGATGATGACAGCAGCGGCGCGGACAGTGCGACCATCACGGAGGCGGAGGCCGCGGACGAGCTTCCGTGCGTTTTCAGCTCTCAGGTCTCGGTTCTCAGTAGTAGCCGAGCTTCGCTCGGCCGGACAGCCGGGGGCGGCTGGGCCTACGTGAGCCTGGGGGGTTTCCGCCATTCCCTTGCCCTTAGGCTGAGAGCCGAATGCCGAAGCCTGAGTGCCCGCGACATCCTCGACAATCAGGTCGGCCACCTCAGCTTGTTTGATCTTGAGATTTGCCTGCGACTCGAGGACCTCGCGCATTTTAAGGCGGTAGGCTTGCTTATCGCATTGCGCGCGCGGGGACCAAACAGCCGGACCGCGCGAGGTGTTGAGCAGGCGAAACTGGATTCCGACCGCATCGGTGACTTCGCCCATGATTCCGCCGAGGGCGTCCACTTCGCGGACCAGGTGCCCTTTCGCAATGCCGCCCACGGCAGGGTTGCAAGACATCTGCGCGATGAGATCGACGTTCAATGTGTAGAGGGCAGTCCTGAGGCCCATGCGCGCGGCGGCCATTGCGGCCTCGCAGCCTGCGTGACCGGCGCCCACCACGACGACGTCGAATTGTTCGGTGAACTGCTGCATTTCGTCCGGGAATCCCACCAGCCTCTCTTATTCTAGCAATTTGGCTCCAAAGATTACTGCAAACGACGCGGAGGATTCACAGAGAACGCGGAGAAAACACGAATCCAGCACCTACAATCCAGTCCGCAGCGCAGCGGCAACACAGGGTGGCCGCAGCAGAGTGCTCGATAATGTGATAAATAGGAGCGCCGCTAGCGCAGGAGGTGCGGTGATGGGTACCGTATCACCAGTCCGAGCCCAAATTAGTTCAACAAAGAAGCTGGGGATCGCCTGGGTTCAGCTCTGTCTGGCACTCGCGGCGCACGTGACTGACGAAGCGCTTACGGGCTTCCTTTCCGTTTACAATCCCACCGTTCTGGCGCTGCAGGCAAAGTTGGGTTTTTGGCTGATGCCGACGTTTGAATTCCGTGAGTGGCTCACGGGATTGATCGTGGCGGTGCTTCTGCTGCTGGCGCTCTCGCCCTTTGTGTTTCGCGGAGCGCGGTGGATCCGGCCGTTATTTTATTTTCTCTCAATGCTTATGTTCGCCAACGGACTGGGACACACCACGGGAACCCTTCTGGGGCACACGGTGAGTTCGGTCCGTTTCCCGCGACCCCTGCCGGGATTTTATTCATCGCCTTTTTTGCTAACTGCCTCTGTTTATGCGCTGGTGCAGCTGCGCCGAACGCGGCATAACACAGGTGAATCGCGTTGAACACGGAGGGCACGAGCAACGCCTGGCTGGGTAGCGTTCACAAGGATACTTTCGACTGCGCTCAGGCAGGCTCTCCTGAACGAGAAATGTGAAGCCTGTGATTCGGTAGAATCATAGGCTCTTTCTTTCTTTAACAGGACAACGCACTATGGCGAAAACGATTCCACTCGGGGCACGGGGCGAAGCAGAGCAGATAGTTGAATTCCAGCATACGCTGACCGCGCATCATCCCACG
>QIAR01000756.1 GCA_003225595.1 Acidobacteriota bacterium
GGGGCGAGCCGTAGTGAGCGTCGGGAAGTTTCTGGGGAGGATGAAGAAGATTGGCTAGTCGCTAGTCGCACAGACCGAAAAAGGTGCCAAAATTGATTGCAGTTGAAGAGCACAAAGCAAAGGCGGACGCCTTTCGGGCGATGCATCATGGCCCCAAGATTCTGCTGCTGCCGAATGCGTGGGACGTGGCTAGTGCGCGGATTTTCGAAGAAGCGGGCTTTGGCGCGATTGCGACGACGAGCGCTGGGGTGGCGTTTACGCTCGGGTATCCCGATGGGGAGCGCATTTCGCGCTCAGAGATGCTGGCTCGAGTGGCACTAATCG
>QIAR01000757.1:0-3862 GCA_003225595.1 Acidobacteriota bacterium
TGATTGGTAACTCTAAGAACGGGCTGCCGCTGATCCTGGGGCAGTGAGGGTGGGGCGAGGCGCTTACAGCACCAAAGACCAGACTTGACACTTACCGGCCTTCTCATGGGAAGCTTGCGCTCACGACCTGTGGATGGGAACGGTGCGATGCGGCTGAGGTCGGCCCGACCAGACTCAGCGTGAACAAAAATCAGGCCGGTGTGAGCGTTCCGCCGAAGCCTGCGATCGATCCGCGATCCGATAACACTGCGCTCGACTGCTTTCCATGTACTAATATCGCCAGCCGTGCCCTGTATCTACTTGAATGTACGTTTGCTCGTGGATTCGAGTCCTAATCCCGTTCATTTCGTATTCGGTCCCGCGCTGTCCCAGGCAGCACGACCGGAAAACGGTTTGCCGCCTCGCGCAGTGGATTATCAGCCAAGTGAGCATACCGTGCTGTAGTCTGCGGCTGAGTGTGCCCCAAGAGCTTGCCCACAATCGGCAAAGATACTCCGCTACTAACTAGGTGCGAGGCGAAGCTGTGACGCAAGTCGTGGATACGAACCCCGGAAAGGCCGGCCATTGCCGTCCTAGCGTTCCTCCGGAGTATGGTTCATGCTTATCTTCGCTTTGTAAGGTGCATCCAGCTCAGTAGCGCGCCTGCCTAAAGAGATACCCTTTGGGGCGCGTACTGAGCAGGAATGGAAGAGCGCCGTTTTTGCCGTCCTGCGTATCAAATGAAGCGACCTCGCCGCTCGTCCCAGTAGATTTTGCACGTGTCGACCGAAACGCTGGTATCACGGCCCGGAAACCAAAGCTCACCACACGCAGCCGAGATGTGGTCCCAAAACTTGTCATCCTCGATGGTGCCTTCAGGAGAAAGCCAAGCCGAGCAATCATATCGGCCATCGACCCACAACCCGTTGTGTTGCATGTTCAACGCGATAGCCGATATAAGTGCTTGGCTATACTTCGTGAACTGGATAAGTGTCTTCCCGTCGGTAGTGCCCAGAGTCGCAGCAGACAGCAACACAGTGCCCACCGCGGTCATGGGATGTTCGCCCACATCATCAACATCTGGGTACCGCTCCTTCATAATTCGGCGTAGGTATTCGACCGTAAACCCCGTAGCCATATCGGCCTCCATGTCTCTGTTGGATAATGCTTCAATTAGCTGCGCGCCTTTAATCCCCTAGCTTTGGTCTGCGATCCGCGATTTTCTAGGCCTTGCAGACTTTGCCCGACCGCCTGATCGATACAGGCAAGCTGGTCATCGTCCTGAAGCTATACCGTGGACGCTCGGGCTCGCGAACATCGGAATGACCGCGATCCACAAGTTCTTCCGCTACTTCTTTGCTGTTCTTGCTCTGCATGGCCGATCGGTACTCTCTGGCCTCTTCCAGTTCCGCCGCGTGCGCCTCGCGGAAGAAGCACACCATAGCAAACATGAACTTCGCCCGCAGCGTGAGCGAAGCGTCGCCGTCGCGGATGCCTTCCATGTACACCCCCTCGGCTTCCAGTTCCTCAAAAGCCTCAATCACCGCGGGCGGATAGTTGCGGGCAAACAGCATCACTGGTTCTTTGCGCTGCTCTGGCGGCAACGACTCGTTCAATTTCTCCTGCACGCGGCGCCTGACGACCGGCAGCGCATCTTCCATCGCACACTTCACCATGTCAGGTGTGCGCTCCTCGGGCGAGAGCCGCGCCAACTCCACCGCCTTCTTGTGGCCTATTCGCTCGACCATCTCCGCTGGGATGGGATTTGGCCCCTCAGTCAGGCCGTGAATCGCGACGAGGTTGAACACCTTGCTCCGGGCCATCTTGCCCAGAACATGCTGCGCGTAATCCTCAAATTTGTGGAAGCCGCGGAGGTACTGCCAGAGGTGTTCGGCGCGCATCTTCGCGAGCATCCCGGCCAACTTGGTCATCGACCGATCCAGCGAACCGACCTCGCGCCGGATCTCTTCGTCCAGTTGTTTGGCTCTCGCGACCAGCTTGTGCTTCTTCGCTGCAAGCACCTCACGTT
This sequence comes from Acidobacteriota bacterium, assembly GCA_003225595.1. GTDB lineage: Bacteria > Acidobacteriota > Terriglobia > Terriglobales > Acidobacteriaceae > Gp1-AA124. The sequence goes on from QIAR01000757.1 coordinate 2,009, forward strand.
TCAACGCCTTCTTTGCCTTGACCATCATGCCTCATCCTTTAATTTTCAGTCTGATAACCAGTGGAAAGTCCACCGGTTGGACTTTTCTGACCGTTTCTCGTGGCTCCCATTTGCCCCATGCCTTTGCGGGACGATGTCCTCGCACCGTCCCGCCACTTGGGTATTGCTTTGGTGGCCGTACCCTCCACCCCGGCTAGGGCGGAAGTTTTTGTCAGCCATCGCTGTAAGCCCTTCATTTTTTACTCGTGTTTCCCATGCCTTACTTGATTGGTTGATTTGCTGATTTGGTGATTGCCAGATTGAAGGATTAAATGCTTAAGAGACTGAAAGATTAAGGCCACAATCTGGCTAATATCTCCTTTACAGTGCTGTAGATTTCGGCATCATGGTGCTCACGACCATCGTGCCGTTTTGTCACGTCACCGATGCACACGCGGAAAATCTTTTCCACGAACACGCGTTTGCTGCACACTTGTCGTTTCCGTGGCTGTTCACCATTAGCGATAGTCCAAGCCCGCCGATACTCTGAACCACGCGCGACTTTAGGCTTTTCTCCGTTTCCAAGATTGAAAAACGCGCACACTAACCCGCCTACAGGAACGAGCCGGAACTTCAATCTCGCAACATGGCGACGAAATCGCGGGTCGCGGTAAATATTCACGGCAGTGCATCGCGCTGCATAGATTCCAGGTTGTAGCGCGGGTACGGAGCGTCCTCACAGACCGGCTCCAGTTCAGCTGCCGAGTCACCTTCCGAGGCAAGCCAATGCGCATGCTGAAAATGCTCTTCGTCTTCAAATTCAGCTTCAGGCCAATCATCGGCCTCGACCTCCGGCTCGGGCTCGTAGGGGATGGACGTATCGGTCTCTTTTCTGCGCTGCTTCTGCGTACAGCCAGCGTTTTGCGGCGTTGATCTTGGCACGAAACTTTTTTTTGACGGGGCAGCCGTTTTTTTTCAGTATTTTGGGGTCATCGCCCATTCCCCAAAAATCGCTTCATGTCCAGCCTTCCGGCAGGAGTAGCAATTCGACTGTCGGGGGCCAGGGCACCTCTGGGATACTCTCAGACCCGAGGGCGGCGTCTTGCTCCCTTCTGTCCATTCGCATCACGAACAAAGCCTTTAATTCCGACTCGGCAATCATGACCATGCCGCCGACCCTGGTTCGCCTTAAACGCCACAGCGATAACCATGCTCGAATAGTCCATGGACTGACTCCCCCTAGCAGCTTGGAAGCCGATTCAACCGAATGCAATGTCTCTAATGCCAACCAATACCTCCTTCGCCATCGATATCAAGCACTACTAGCCCGGATGGAGTGCCGGTGGCGACGCCGATGTTCGCATCCGGGCATTGCGTCCACCAGCGCCGAATCGTCTCGGGGTCGATGGTCGCGTCCTTGCACCCGTCTTTCGTTCTTGCGAGCTTGCCGGGACTGGAGCAGTCCGGCCCGTTACACGTGCACCGGCCGTTTGCTGCGATCGAGTGAAGCGGGAACACCGGCCAGCTGCGCCGCACATAATCGAGAGCTGCTTCTTGGAGATCTGACGTTGCGGCCTGCCTCAATCTGCGCCCCCGTTACTCCGGCCAACCCGGGGAAGGGTCCGTGCTGTGGCGTTTTTCGCCCTCTTCAATGAAACGCATTAGTTCGGATTCCCGGATCATCGTCCGGCGGCCAATCTTCGTTCGCTTGATCCGCCCCTGGCTAAGCCAGGCACGCACAGTCCAAACAGAAATCCCTCCCAAGAAACGAGCCGCTGATTCCACCGAATGCAATGCGTCAGTAGCCACTCATCCCCTCCAAAAGCACTAGAAACCCTTGCGTACAAATCACAATGGTGGCATAATTGCGTGACC
>QIAR01000757.1:3880-4457 GCA_003225595.1 Acidobacteriota bacterium
CAAAGCCTGGTGGGCCAATGGACGTTAAGGACCTGGAGAAATTTTCGGACAGCGTTCTGAGGCAACTGGAAACGGAGCGGCGCTTACATCCACCGCAGGTTGTGCAGGTGCCCATACAGTTGCCGTTTTCAATTCACCGGGCGATAACGGAAATTCACGGGGGCGTAGACGGCGAGCGGTTCATTCGGCAACGGCTTCAGATGACAGCGGAATGTGCCCTCCCAAGACCGATCGATGCTTGGTACATGCGCGAGGAGTTTCTGTCATTAAGCCAGCGCGAAACCGCGCTTTTGAAGTTCCTGAACAAGTACGGCTGGTGGAACGGCCAGAACCGGGTGCCGGTCAGCGAGTTCTGGGACCTTCAGGAATTTCTCGCCTGGCTGTTACGTGGACCGAAGAGACTGCGGGGCCAGCAGTTGTCTCAAAACGGCATCGGCGGATTGCTGCCGGGCGCTTTAGCCCACAAATTCTCTGTTTCGTTCAACTGGAACAATGGCGCACCCCTCTTCACTACCGAAGCAGTTTCTTGCGTGGATGCGATTGCTGCGTCCGTACTAGTCGATTTAATTCGAGGTGC
>QIAR01000758.1 GCA_003225595.1 Acidobacteriota bacterium
TGATTTTGCAGGATGCCTTCGATCAGCAGGAAGCGCTCTGAAGTCACCAGCATACGATTTTTCTGCAGTAGGTCGGGCGTGACGATGGCATTAGCAATGCCAGTTTCGTCCTCCAGGCTAAGGAAGACAAAACCATGTGCGGTTCCGGGACGCTGGCGGGCGATGACGCAGCCTCCGATGCGGACGGGCCTGCCGTTAGGAATTTTGCTGAGTTCGCAGGCTGGTCGTATGCCCATTTTTTTCATTTCAGCGCGGCGATAAGCCATGGGATGCGGACCCACGGTCAATCCGGTGCCGTGGAAGTCGGCGATGAGGCGCTCTTCGTGGTCCATTGGCTTGAGTGGTGAGGAGGAATCAGGTTCGGGAAGTTCTTCCAGCAGCGCTCCGGAAACGCGGACGGCGCGCTCCACCTGCCAGAGGGCGTCGCGGCGATGGAATGTGATTCCTCGCCGCAGGCGCGAAGACATAATTTCAGATTTTTGATTGCAGATTGCAGATTGATTCGTACTCGGGGTTTCAATCTGCAATCTGAAATCTTCAATTTGAAATTGTTTCGTATTGGATAGTGCATCAGCGATGGAATTGAGCGCGCCGATTTCAGCCAACGTGACCAGTTCATCTTTTCGCAGTTCGGGAACACGGTGGACGAGATCGTGGATGGAGGCGAACGGAGCAATATTGCGCTCACGGACCAGCGCCTGGCCGGCTTCCTCGCGCAGGCCACGGACATAACGCAGGCCGAGGCGGAGCGCGAGAGTCTCCTCGCAGGATTTTTTTAACAAGTAGGGGTCCTTCGACTCACCTTGTGCTTTGCTTCGCAAAACAGAAGGCTCGCTCAGGATGACATCTGTAGAGGCGGACTCCAAAGTACAAAGCCAGTCTGAGCGGGTGACATCAATGGGCAGCACTTTCAGTCCGTGGCGCTGTGCATCTTTGACGATGGTTGCAGGATGATAAAAACCCATGGGCTGATTATTCAGCAGAGCGGCGGTAAACGCAGCCAGATAGTGGCACTTCAAATAAGCGCTGGCGTAAGCGATCAGAGCGAAGCTGGCGGCATGGGACTCAGGAAATCCATAGAGCGCGAACGAAGTGATTGAGAGGACGATCTGCTCCTGCGCCTCGGGCGAGATGCGGTTGTGTTCCATGCCGGCACGCAGCTTGGCTTCGATTTCTTCCATGCGCTTTTCGGAGCGCTTGAATCCCATGGCTCGACGCAATTCTTCGGCTTCGCCTCCAGTGAAATTGGCGGCAATCATTGCCATCCGCAGCAACTGCTCTTGGAAGAGTGGCACACCGAGCGTGCGCTCGAGGACGGGTTCGAGCGAAGGATGCGGATAGGTGACCGGTTCGCGTCTCTGGCGGCGCTTTAAAAAAGGATTCACCATCTGGCCGACAATCGGGCCAGGGCGGATGATCGCGACCTGCACCACAATGTCATAGAAACGTTGCGGGCGCAGGCGGGGCAGGCAAGACATCTGCGCGCGGCTTTCGATCTGGAACATGCCAACCGTGTCGGCCTTCTGAAGTGCGGAGTAGACGTCAGCATCGTCTTGCGGCAGATGGGCAAGATCTATCTCTTCTTTATAGTCGTCGCGGATGAGTTTGATTGAATCTTCCAGCACGGCCATCATGCCCAGACCGAGCAGGTCGACTTTAATGATGCCCATGTCGTTGCAGTCTTCTTTATCCCATTGCACAATCACGCGCCCGGGCATGGAGGCGGGTTCGAGCGGCACGACAGAATCGAGTTGGCCCTGGCAGATGACCATGCCGCCGGAGTGCTGGCCGAGATGGCGGGGCAGATCGAGCACTGCCAGGCATAGCTCGAAGTATTTGCGCAGGCGGGGGTGGTTAAGGTCGAGTCCGGCGTCGCGAAAACGATAGCCGAGGGAATCGTTGGCGTCCTTGTATTCCCAGGTAGCGACGGCGGCCGAAATTTTATTCAAAGTCTCGGGATCGAAGCCAAGCGCCTTGCCCATTTCGCGCGCCGCCATACGGTTTCGATAAGTAATGACATTGGCCGTCATGGCAGCGCCGCGCTCGCCGTAACGCTGGTACACGTACTGGATGGCTCGCTCGCGTTGATCGCCGCTGGGCAGGTCAATATCGATATCGGGCCACTCGCCGCGTTCTTCGGAGAGGAAGCGCTCGAAGAGCAGATCCATGCCCACGGGATCTACCGCAGTTATTCCCAGCGCGTAACAGACGGCGCTGTTGGCGGCAGATCCCCGGCCTTGTGCCAGAATGCCCTGCTCGCGGCAGAAACGGACAATGTCCCAGACAATCAGAAAGTAGCCAGCGAGATCGAGTTTCGCGATCAGCACCAGTTCACGTTCGATCTGCCCACGGGCACGGTTACTGAGTTCCGCTGTAGCCTGGCCATAGCGCTGCTGGAAGCCTTCCCGTGTGCGCTCACGGAGGAATGACATCATGGTTTCGCCTTCAGGCACCGGATACTTTGGAAATTCGTATCCCAAATCTTCAAGCGTGAACTCCAGCCGGGAAGAAAGCTCGGCAGTGTTGGCGATGGCTTCTGGTAAATCGGCGAAAAGCTGCTCCAT
>QIAR01000759.1 GCA_003225595.1 Acidobacteriota bacterium
AATCGCGGCCGTCCTACCGCTGTGCCTAATTGCCGAATTCCAGCATCCAAAGACAAGGAAGTTAAGTATGGTCTTAGCGACAAATCTCGGATTCCCCCGGTTGGGAGTGCAACGCGAGCTGAAATGGGCCATTGAGAGGTATTGGTCAGGCAAGATCTCCCAGGCCGAGGTGGAAAAGACGGCTCGCGAACTGCGCGCGAAACATTGGAAACTACAAAGCGATCTGGGTCTTGATCACATTCCCAGCAACGATTTCTCGCTCTATGACCATGTCCTGGACACGAGCGTGATGTTAGGCGAGGTTCCGTCGCGTTTTCGCGAGAGCGGCGAGCTTTCCGGTTTGCCGCTTTATTTCGCGATGGCGCGCGGCCTGCAAGACAGTGCTGCCGGTCTGGATATCCCGGCGATGGAGATGACCAAGTGGTTTGATACCAACTATCACTACATCGTTCCCGAGTTTAAGCCGGATCAGGACTTCAGCCTTGCATCGAAGCAGCCTGTCGACGAGTTTCGGGAAGCAAAATCGTTGGGCATCTCTACCCGGCCTGTTCTGCTTGGGCCGGTTTCTTTTCTCCTATTAGGGAAGATGGAAGGCGGGCGCTCTACGGCGCAACTGAAACTGCTGGAAAGATTACTCCCGGTTTACGAGGAAGTATTGAAGTTGCTTCAGAAAGCTGGCGCGGATTGGGTCCAGATCGACGAGCCCTGCCTGGTGCTTGATCTGCCCGAGGAGGCTCACTCGGCTTTCCACACTGCATACCAACGGCTGAATGCCATCGGGCTGCCCCTTCTCTTAGCCACCTACTTTGGCGGCCTGCGTGACAATCTTTCAACCGCACTCTCGTTGTCCATGGCGGCTCTCCATCTGGATTGTGTGCGGCAGCCGGAGGAACTCGACACAGTCCTGAAACAAGCGCCGGCTGGCATGAGTTTGTCGCTCGGCGTGGTGGATGGGCGTAACATCTGGCGAACGAACCTCGAGCGCGCTTTCTCCCTGGTTCGCCGGACTGTGGATCAGCTTGGGCAAGACCGCGTCATGGTTGGTCCCTCTTGCTCACTGCTGCACGTTCCCGTGGATCTGGACATCGAGAATGCACTGGACCCAGAACTCAAAGGTTGGCTAGCCTTCGCCAAGCAGAAATTGCAAGAAATCAAGGCGGTCGCCCTGCAGGCGAACGGAAGGGCAGAGGAAGTTGAAGACACTTTCGAGCAGAGCCGGGCGGCCATTGAAAGCCGCAGCTCTTCGCCGCGCATTCACAACCCTGCCGTTCAGCAGCGCCTCCGAGCCATCGACCCGGCAATGACGCGCCGCCACAGTCCTTATGCAGAGCGCCGCCAACGCCAGGCCGCGACTCTCAAGCTGCCACTTTTTCCAACGACCACCATTGGGTCTTTTCCCCAAACCAAGGAAGTGCGTTCAGTTCGCGCCGAATGGAAACAGGGAAAGCGCGATGCTGCTGCCTATGAGGCCTTCCTACGCGAAGAGATAGCCCGCACGGTGCGTATTCAGGAGGAACTGGGGCTCGATGTGCTCGTCCATGGCGAATTTGAACGCAGTGACATGGTCGAATATTTTGGTGAGCAGCTTGCCGGGTTCGCCTTCACACAGCATGGATGGGTCCAGAGCTATGGCTCCCGTGCCGTAAAGCCCCCTGTCATTTTCGGCGATGTTTGGCGCCCCAAGCCGATGACCGTCGCCTGGTCATCCTATGCGCAGTCTCTTACTTCCCGTCCGATGAAGGGAATGCTGACCGGACCGGTGACCATGCTGCAGTGGTCCTTTGTCCGCGATGATCAGCCGCGCGCGCTCACCTGCCGGCAGATCGCCTTGGCCATCCGCGACGAGGTCGAGGACCTGGAAAAAGCCGGAATCAGGGTCATCCAGATTGACGAGCCCGCCATCCGTGAAGCACTGCCGCTCCGCCGCCAAGATTGGGGCGAGTACTTCAATTGGGCGGTGGCGGCCTCTGGCGTCCGCGATGAAACCCAGATCCATACCCACATGTGTTATTCGGAGTTTCAGGATATTCTCGATTCCATTGCGGCCATGGATGCCGACGTCCTTTCGGTCGAGGCCTCACGCTCCCGCATGGAATTGCTCGACGCATTTGTTCACTTTCAATACCCGAATGCAATCGGTCCAGGCGTCTACGATATCCATTCTCCACGAGTGCCGAAAGTAGAGGAGATTGAGGACCTGCTGCGCCGTGCCGCTGAAGTTCTGGACCCTAGTCAGATCTGGGTGAATCCTGATTGCGGGCTCAAAACACGCGGCTGGGACGAGGTGCTCCCGTCTTTGACGGCCGTGATATTAGCAGCCACTTTGATGCGGAAAGATTTACAATCTCGCGCCGGAGTTGTATTTGGTTAATGCTAGTTTTTCCTGGTCCACCATCTAACGACAGAAGCTATCGCCAATACTACGATGGCCAGAATCAGGAGAGGTAACGCGTCAATCAATCGATTCCGCATAGCTCGCTTGAAAGCAAGGCCGCAGGTTTGCGCAATTTGCGACCTACCTCATGGCGCGTTCGATCACGGTGGCATGAGTTTCTCAAGTCTCGATTTCTTTCAGATCAGTTGCAAATTACTGAAGTAAGCGTCAGTGAGCTTAATGAATTTCTTGACGCCAAAGAACAATGTAGTCGAAGGGTATGTCGCTAAGTGACTCTTTTAGACTCGGCTTTCGAGGTGTTCATGTCTACTCAACTACCGGACGGTGCTGGTCCAGGGGCCATTAAAAGCGATCTCTCCTCTCCGGTGGATCTCGCTGTGCGTGTCTGGGGAATGGCTGCTGATGGGCGGCCTTTCACGCAAGATGCGGTTTTGAACAAGCTGAGCCGCGAAGGGCGTGGGAGGCCTGTTACGAGAGATTTGCGTAGGGGAAATCATCCGGGCACGGTGCGGAGTTGACTCGGAATTAAGACGGGAGCGTTGCGACCCAAGTCAACTCGCGCTCGCGCTCCGAGTCTATCGGTCGAATCGCTGAAGGCGGTCCCATGCCAGAACGAGGAGAAAACCACAACACCCAACTGGTAGCAAGTACCCCGCTTTTGACGACTTGGCTGTCCGGACGCTGTCCGGATTTTTCCGAGGGCAAAATCGCCCAAAAGCCCAGTTCTGATGTGGTTCTTGGCAAAAAGGGGCGCTTTTTTGGGTCAGCTGGCACTCAACTTCGTTCCTGGGGGAAGAGAGATCAGCGCTAAAGCGCTTCGCAATCTTCTAGTTTTGCATTGTCTACAGGGGCTGCCAAACGGTTCGAAAACACTAAAGCTGGATTTCTGGACTCAGGAGGGAATAATTAAAAACAGGAATGGGCAGGAAAAAAGTTTCTAAGCTGCGTCGCGCAACACTATTTCGGCATCGGCTCCTAATTTCGGCTATGACGCGCGTCGGAATCCTCTCGATCGTTCGATGATCCCGGCATCTTTATCGAGCTGCCCCTGGTCAAGCAGATCAGACCGAGGATAAAAGCTTGGCGTGACACCGATTACCCAGGCACGACGGGTATCAGCAAGCACTTGTTGAAGCACTGGCGAGATCCAGAACAACGCGATTCGAATCGCCGCTTTTTCTTCTGCCAGTTGGAAGCAATCGAAACGCTCATCTGGCTCGCGGTACCGCGTAAAATGTCAGGAAGCAAGGGAGCAGGGCTGACGTTTAGCGATTCCACGAGCCGCTGCGCAGCGCCGAACGAGGAGATCCTTCCGTCCTCGCCAGGGTAGAGCGGTACATGTCCGACGACAAAAACGCGGTGAGGTACACGGCTGCCGCGGCCGTTCTGCGACTCAGCGCTATTAAGGAATCTGGTGCTCCCGTTAAACAGAAAAAGAGAAAAAGAAGGTGGACACTGAGGAGGAAGAAATCCTAGGACTGAAGCTCAAGGATGACCCAGCAGGTTCAATTTTGCGACGGGACACCCTCGGCGTCT
>QIAR01000230.1 GCA_003225595.1 Acidobacteriota bacterium
GACCAGCGCCGCCTGAATCATCTCGATCAGTGCTTTTTGCAACGCAGCTTCTCGCTCCAGTTCGAGTTCGGGCGGGTAACCCCAGACAGCTCCCAGAATTTCTTTCGCGTACTCGGAGGATCCAAATTCTGATTGAACGTCAGTAATGTCACCCGGTTCGGTTGCGCGCAATAGCACGATCGTGCGCCCAGGCTGGCGGAAGTGCATGTGGGCGGCTTTGTGCACGTCGTCGAAGATGCCGACGATTCCAATCACGGGCGTGGGGTAAATTCCTTCGCCCAGAGTTTCGTTGTAGAAGCTGACGTTGCCGCCGGTAATGGGGACTTCCAGTTCCTCGCAGGCTTTGGTCAAGCCATCGATCACCTGCGAAAACTGCCACATGATGTGCGGCTTCTCAGGATTGCCGAAGTTCAGGCAGTTGGTCGCGCCGACTGGCATTGCGCCGGTGCAAGCAACGTTGCGCGCGGCTTCGGCAACAGCGTGCATCGCGCCGAGGCGCGGATCGAGATAGCACCAGCGGCCGTTGCCATCGAGCGCCATGGCCAGCCCGCGTTCGGACCCTTTAATGCGGATCACACCGGCATCGCTCGCACCCGGGCCTTCGACGGTATTGGTCTGTACCATGTGATCGTATTGTTGCCAGACCCAGCGTTTGCCGCAGATATTCGGACTCGCCAGCAGACGCTTGAAATTATCGGTGAGGTCGCCGGCTTCGGCCAGGCGAATATGTTCCGGCATCTCGCGCGCCACCGGCGGCTCCCAGCGCTCGAGCGACCGCTGGTAAACTGGCGCGTCATCGGTGAGGGCGTGGTTGGAGATCTCAGCCACTACATTGCCGTGCTGGAGCACGCGCATTTTGGCATCATTGGTGACATGGCCGACTTTCACTGCGTCGAGTCCCCACTTTTGGAAAACACGGAAGACTTCTTCCTCACGGCCCTTCTGCGCCACCAGCAGCATGCGCTCCTGCGATTCACTGAGCATGATTTCGTAAGGCGTCATGCCGGTCTCGCGCTGCGGCACGCGATCGAGTTCGATTTCGATTCCAACATGGCCACGCGCGCCCATCTCACAGGTAGAGCAAGTCAGACCGGCGGCGCCCATGTCCTGTATGGCGACGATTGCGCCGGTCTGCATGGCTTCAAGGCAGGCTTCGAGCAAAAGCTTTTCGAGGAAGGGATCGCCCACCTGCACGTTGGGCCGCTTGGCTTCTGAGCCTTCGCTGAACTCCTCGCTGGCCATGGTGGCGCCGTGAATGCCGTCGCGTCCAGTCTTGGCGCCCACGTAGATGACTGGATTGCCCTCGCCGGCGGCGCGCGCGTAGAAAATCTGATCGCGACGAACCAGGCCGAGTGCGAATGCATTCACCAGGGGATTATTGGAGTAGCAGGGCTCGAATTTGGTTTCGCCGCCGAGGTTGGGTACTCCGAAGCAGTTGCCGTAGGAGGCGATCCCGGCGACCACACCTTCGAGGACGGTGTGGTTCTTATGAAGATCCGGTGAAGCTCCAGCACGCGCGAGGACGCGCGCGCCTACATCGGAGATCGGTCCGAAGCGCAGCGAATCCATTATTGCAACAGGACGCGCGCCCATGGTGAAGATGTCGCGCAGAATGCCGCCCACGCCGGTCGCCGCACCTTGAAATGGCTCAATGAACGAAGGGTGGTTGTGCGATTCGATCTTGAAGGCGCAAGCCCAGCCATCGCCGATGTCGATGATGCCCGCGTTCTCGCCGGGCCCCTGCACTACCCGTCGGCTGCGCGTGGGCAAACGCTTCAGGTGAACGCGCGACGACTTGTAAGAACAGTGCTCGCTCCACATCACGCTAAATATGCCGAGTTCGGTGAGTGTGGGTTCGCGTCCGCCCAGCAGTTGTTTGATCTTTTCGTACTCGTCAGGTGTGAGGCCGTGCTCCCGGATGAGGTCCGGAGTAATGGAAAGCATTAGAGATGTGGTCATATGGGAAGTTCTATTGTCGCATCTGACGAGGGTGGAGGAAAGGGCAAGGTTGGATGGGTAGCGCGGGAAGCTAACTCAGGGTTACATTCTCAAATGGCTTGACACGTGGGGACTCAAATGGAAATAGTCCTTGGGCCGCGGCCCCGGGAGTGTTGCGCTTCGCCGAATCTCTACAGTGCGGTTAGGAATCCAATCTTTTCATGAAAGCTATCCAGGTGGAACAGACCGGTGGGCCGGAGGCTCTTAAGCCTGTGGACTTGCCGGTCCCGCAGCCCAAAGCGAACGAGGCGGTGGTGAAGATTGCGGCTGCGGGCGTCAACTTTGTTGATGTCTACTTTCGCGAGGGTAGATACAAGGCGCCGTTGCCCTTCGTCGCCGGACAGGAGGGCGCGGGCGTGGTCACGGCCGCGGGCGCGGAAGTGAATTCCGTGAAGAAGGGTGACCGCGTGGCCTGGACCGGCACGCTGGGTAGTTATGCCGAGTATGCCGCGGTACCCGCTGATCGGCTGGTGCGGATTCCGCAGGGCGTGAGCGAGCGCGAAGCGGCAGCCGCCATGCTGCAAGGTATGACTGCGCACTACCTGTCGCACGACACGTATCCTCTGAAGCGGGGCGAAACCGCGCTGGTGCATGCGGCGGCGGGTGGCGTAGGACTGCTGTTGGTGCAGATGGCGCATAACATCGGAGCCCGTGTGATCGGAACAGTATCGACTGAAGAGAAGGCCAAGCTGGCGCGCGAGGCTGGCGCGCATGAGGTGATTATCTACACGCAGGCCGACTTCGAAAGTGAAACCAAGCGCCTGACCGGCGGCAAGGGCGTGGATGTGGTTTATGACTCGGTGGGCAAGACCACGTTCGACAAGGGCCTTAACGTGCTGCGGCCGCGGGGATACATGGTGCTATATGGAGGGTCCAGTGGCGCAGTGCCGCCGTTGGACCTGGTCGTCCTTTCGCAAAAAGGGTCGCTGTTCGTGACACGGCCATCGCTGGTGAACTACATCGCTACACGAGATGAGTTGCAAGCGCGGGCGAGCGCGGTCTTCGGCATGATCGCGGAAGGCAAGCTCAAGCTGCGCATCGACCACACCTATGCCTTGGCCGATGCAGCGCAGGCACATCGCGATCTGGAAGGACGCAGGACGACAGGGAAGCTGCTGTTGCTGCCGGATTGGGCTTCAGTGTGACGTATCTGATTTCACGGTTCAAGGGGAAAAACATGGTGCAACTGAGTTATGTGATCGAGTTTGTAGGGGACATGGAGCGCGCGGTGAAGTTTTACCGCGATGTGGTGGGACTGCCGTTGAAATTCCAATCGGTTGGATGGAGCGAATTTTCAACTGGGGATACAACGCTCGGATTGCATCCGGCTTCGGAGAAGAATACTGCCGGCAAAGTTGAAATAGGATTGAACGTTCCGGATCTGCATAACTTCTACGACGAGATGCGGGCCAAGGGAGTGAAATTCCCGATGCCGCCGAAGATGCAGGATTTCGGCGGAATGCTAGCGCAGTTCGAGGATTCTGAGGGAGCGTACGTAAGCGTCAGTGGGAAATAGGAATGGTGAGGGCACGGCGGGAAGTTGTGGTGCTCTTGCCGATTCGGTAGCGCTGCTATGTTTTTCCGCGGTCGTTCATTTATTTCTCGAATAATTCCTCGCGTAGAGCGGAACCTCTTGCGCTGGATCGAGTCGGGGATCGTTAATCGGCGCGCCTGTCTGCATCTTCAGCGGAACCACTCCCGCCCAGGTCGGAAAGGAATAATCTTCTTCGTCGTCAATCGGCGGCCCCTGGCGCACTTTCGCGGAGAATTCTGTGATTGGCAGGCGCATCACCAGGGTCGCCTTGAGTTCTTTGTCATTCGGCTGGCGGACATCGGCCCAACGGCCCGGCAGGATGTGGTCCGATAGTGCGCGCAATGCCTCCAGCTTTTCTTTTGGGTCCTCTACCGCGACCGCGGTACCCAGCACAACCACCGAGCGGTAGTTCATCGACTGATTGAAAATGGAGCGAGCGAGTACCAGCCCGTCGAGCAGCGTGACCGTCACGCACACCGGAACCCCTTGGTCAAGATTGCGCAACATGCGGCTGGCAGCGGAGCCGTGAATGTACAGGTTGTCTCCGGCGCGGCCATAGCCGGTGGGGATGACGAAGGGTTGGTTGTCGATGACGAAACCGACGTGGCAGATGAAACCTTCGTCGAGGATCTGGTACGCGATGGCGCGATCGTAAATGCCGCGATGTGGTTCACGAGTGACGCGGGTGCGCGCAGTCGGAGTGTAGGGTTCGGACACTTTCAGGCTCCTGGCAATCGCGAAGGATCAAGCAAGAGTGTAGCAGCAGCCGATTCTACGAATCACACGGGCGAGGACGCCCGCGCCTACATCGCTATTTTAGTTTCTTGTACTCGGCTCTCGCCTCTTTCAGGATGGGGATGTGAAGGTCGGCGTCTTTCCAGGGAGTGTAGCAGCAGCCGATTCTACTAATCACACGGGCGAGGACGCCCGCGCCTACATCGCTATTTTAGTTTTTGTGCTCGCTTCTTTCAGGATGGGGATGTCAAGGTCGGCGTCTTGCCTGGGAGTGTAGCAGCAGCCGATTCTAGTAATCACACGGGCGAGGACGCCCGCGCCTACATCGCTATTTTCGTTTTTGTACTCGCTTCTTTCAGGACGGGGGATGTCAGGGCGGCGTCTTGCCAGGGAGTGTAGCAGCAGCCGATTCTACTAATCACACGGGCGAGGACGCCCGCGCCTACATCGCTATTTTATTTTTTCGTATTCGGCTCTCGCCTCTTTCAGGATGGAGATGTCAAGGTCGGCGTCTTTCCAGGGAGTGTAGCAGGAGCCGATTCTACTAATCACACGGGCGAGGACGCCCGCGCCTACATCGCTATTTTAGTTTCTCGTACTCGGCTTTCGCTTCTTTCAGGATGGGGATGTCAGGGTCGGCGTCTTTCCAAAGGCTGGAAAAATCATTATAGGCGGTGCGCGCTTTGGCAGCGTCGCCTTGCAATGCGTAGGCGCGAGCGAGGCCGAGATGGGCGAGTGCCCCCAGCGGGAAATTCAGCACGATGCCGCGGTGACTGAGGAATTTCTGGAACTCGGCAGCGGCTGCAGGGCCGTTGTGTGCCACGAGTTGGGCTTGGCCGCGCAAGTAAGCTGGATACAGGGTTCCTTCTTGCGTCGGCGGTGGCTCTCCCAGTTCGTAGGGAGCTGCAGCTTCCAAAAATACCAGAGCCTGGGCGGAATTGCCGCCATTAAGCTCTATCGCTGCGTTCAATGTGGGTAGCCAGTAGATTTTGAGCACCGTGTTTGACGGGTCGCTCTTCTCCAAATCCTTGACCATTGCTTTCGCTCCGGCAGTGTCTCCGACCCGGGCTAGAGTCAGGGCTGCCAATACCTTTACGTCGCGTCCCGGAGCCAGCGCCAAGGCGGCTGTGACGCCTTGTTTTGCAGGGGCGGGGTTGCCGAACTCAGCTTCACGCAAGGCAGCGTTCACCCGCCACAGTGCGGCGGTCTCCTTGGAGTCGGCACGGACGGCGGAGTCTACCGCACGCCGGGAGAAATCCCGTGCCTTCGACAGCCGCCCATAATATGCTTCGGTGTCAGATTGGGCCGACAGCAGCGGGTCTTCGGCTCCTGGCTTTCCTGCTCCCCAGGCCAACTGCTGCTCCATCTGCGTCGAATCACCTCGAAGGAACGCGAGATAGTAGATCCACACACGCAAGCCGCCGCCATCCAATTTCCGCGCGAGCGCCTGTTCAAACGTTGCTTTGGCGTCATCCAGGCGATTGAGGGCAAGGAAGTTCTGGCCAAGATTGGCTAGGACGACGACACTGTTCGGCTCGAGACGTCCCGCCTGTTCGGTTTCTGCGACGGCTTTCTCATATTGCCCGAGAGCAGTGGAGTTGGAACCCAGGTTGATGTGGGGAATGAAATCGCGAGGATAGCTTTGTATCCACAGCTCGTAAGTCTGGGCTTCTTTTTCCAGTTCTCCAGTCGCGAATGCATAGTAGTCAGCAGTGATATGGAATTTTTCCCGCTCGCTCACTCGATCCCGGAGCTGATACGCCTTCTTGAGGTTTTCAGCGGCGAGGCCGGGCTGTCCGAGGTTGCCGTACGAAACTGCCAAACGGGCGTAGCCCATGGCGAAATTCTGGTCCAACTCAATCGCACGTTTGAAAAAGGCAACAGCAACGGCGTCTCCTTTCTCGCGCTGCGTCGTTACACCCATGCTGAAGGCCTTCAGCGCCTCCAGCGATGGCGTCGTTGCCTCAATCGGGACATCGAACTTCTGCACCGAGGCCAGCGACTCTCCCAGCCTAGTTCGCAGGCTGGAAGCCGCGTTGCTCAACGCCTTTACCACATCCTCCTTGGTCGATGCTTGGGTTTGTTCCTTAGCCAGCGTATCTCCATTGCCGCAGTTCACCGCCTCCAGGCCAACCATGTATTGACTGCCCAGGCGGGAAACCGATCCCGCCAGTAGCGCCTTGCTCCCCGTCCGCAAGCAGATTTCCTGCGCCACGTCCCGCGTGACCCGCTCACCAGGTGCGCGACCCATCAGCCGCTGTGTCTCGTTCATCTTGCGGTCGGAGAGAACATTGAGGAAAGGTGATTGTGCCAAATCCACCGCCAGCGCCTGTTTTAGGGCATCGTCAAATACGGCATCGCCTGTGGTGTTTGCGAAGTCCGCGAGTACGATCGTATCTTTCTCAGTCAGCGGTTTTGTCTCGCGGGAGCGGAAGTAAAAACCACCGACGATTAGAGCAGCGACGAGCAAGACGGTGACCGGAACCAGAACCTTCCACAGTTTGCTGCGAGCTAGGCTAGTATCCAAAACTGCTGGGACCGAAGTACTGGAAACCTTCACGGCCCCCGAGGACGGCGCCGCAGCAATCATGGGACTCGAAGCAGGCGCCGGCGGCTGGGCTACGGGTGGGGGAACTGCATCGCGGGCGAGCGCCACTGTGCCCGAACTCGCCGGTACCGCCCGCCCCGAGTCCGTGTCCCGCTTCAAGCGTAACAACTCGGAACGCATGTCGGAGGCGTGCTGATAGCGCAGCTCCCGGTCTTTCTCCAATGCCCGATTGATGATGTCTTCCAGCTTGGGCGGCAGGTCAGGATTGAGCCGTACCGGCGCCACCGGAGTACGATTCATGATCCCGTCAAAAATGACGCCTGACGTATCCCCCCGAAAGGGCAGCGCCCCGGTCGCCATCTCGTAGAGCACAACTCCGAAAGAGAACAGGTCGGTCCGCGCATCCAATTCTTTGCCGCGGACCTGCTCCGGCGACATGTATGCGACCGTGCCGAGCGCGGTTCCTGGGCTGGTCAAGTGCTCTGCGCTGGCTCCGGCTGTAGCCTCGACCACGACTCCCGCCGCCTCCACCACCCGGCTGCCCACGGTTGTCAGCTTGGCCAACCCGAAGTCGAGAATTTTGGCGTGGCCGCGTTTCGTCACGAAGATGTTGGCCGGCTTGATGTCTCGGTGGACGATACCTTCGGCATGAGCAGCGTCGAGCGCATCGGCAACTTCGATGGCTAACGATAGTAGAGTCTCAGTCTCAAGGGGCCGCCCTGCAATGCGATGCTTCAGGGTCATGCCGTCCAGGAACTCCATCGTGATGAACGGATGCCCCTCGTGCTCACCGATGTCGTGAATAGTGCAGATGTTGGGATGGTTTAAGGCGGATGCAGCCTGCGCCTCACGCTCGAAACGGTTCAACGCCTGGGGATCTTTGGCCACTTCGTCAGGTAGAAACTTAAGAGCAACAAAGCGGTGCAGCCGAGTGTCCTCGGCTTTGTAGACGACACCCATGCCGCCTCCGCCAAGCTTCTCAACGACGCGATAGTGCGAGATGGTTTCGCCGAGCAGTGAGAGAGGTCTCCAGGCTTCGAGCGAGAATGTTAGGCCTAGCGGCCCATGAAGTCAAAGAAGATGACTATTGAGATCTTTCGTCTCCTTGAAACAAACCAGGCCACCTTTCGGCGGCCTAAAATCGTCAATCGAGAATCAACTATGGCAAATCTCTTCTCACCACGTCAGCTTGAGGGCGAACTGGAACTGGCGGGGATCGAAAGCTGCCGTCGCTTTCTGACCGCTGTCCCAAAGCGGATTCACGTCGGCCACATTGAAACGGTTGATGACGTTGAAAGCGTCCACTATGCCTTCGAGAGCGAGCCGGTCGCCGAAGGGGATGCGCTTGGCAATCCGAATGTCCGTGAAGATGTCTTTGGGCTTGATTCCAGCATTCCGCCCGAGATTGCCCGTTAGCGTGCCATCGAGGAAGCAGGCCGGCTGCAGGAAACCTGTCGGCGAGAAGCGCGAAGCCGCTGGCTTATCTCCGCAGCCGTTGGTTGGCGTTCCGGCGGGCACAATCAGCGGACGATCGGTGGGCGTACTGAAATCGAAGTTGCGGTCGTCGCCGGTGATGATGTTGAATGGCCGACCGGAAACGGCCTCGATGATTGGCGCCACCGTCCAGTTACTGAAGAATTTCTTCAAGAAGCCGTTGCCCAAATTGCCGCTCTGGTAGACCCCGCTGAACACGAAGCGATGGCGCTGGTCGAATAGCGAGTTGGAGCGCTCAGCGTTGGGATTGTAGTTGTCCTGCGGTTCAAGTGGCGATTGCAAGTCGGTCGAGTCATCGATGGCATGCGACCAGGTGTAGGAAGCCAAAAACTCGTAATGTTTGCCAAAGCGCTTGCGTAAGTTGGCAGTGAGGGCATGATACACCGAACTGCCGCTGGAGAAATTGGCCGGCATATCGCTGAAGGGGACGCAATTGGCAAAGCCGCCAGCTGGTCCAGCACAGTCGGTGCGTATGCCGTCGGCTTGCAGGATCGCAGTTGCAATGGGCAGGCATGGAGCGAAAGCGCCCATCAGCGCCGGGTTGAACCCTGACGGCCGGAAGAAGCTCACCAGCGCGGCCGAGATCCAGGTTGGATTGAGAGGATCGCAGGGCACACTCGAGCCAACGCCGAGAGGCCCCAACGTAGCGGCGCCGGAGAGGGGATCGCTCAGGGCGGCCTGCCAGTTGGCGATCAGGAACTGCGGCTTCACCGCGTTCACGTTGATCGGCCGGTTCAGATGACGGCCTCCGTTGAAGTTGTATTCCAGGCCGAGCGACAGATCGTGTCCCAATTCCCGCTCGAAGGTGAGATTGGCTTGATGTGAAACGTCGTACACAAAATTCTTGGAATTCGGAAAACCAAAGGGCTGGATGCCGAGGGGAATACCAGCGTTCAGATACTGCTGGCCCACAAAGATGGAAGGCGCATTGGGCGCGGCATTGAAGCGCTGCTCGTTGGCCAGGTAGTCAAAAGCGGCCGGCAAACACAACCCGGAGAGCCCTTGAAATGTGTTGGATGCGTTCAGTGGACAGGTGAGGGGACTGTAGGGCCCGGGCACAACGCCCGGCGCTCCGGGACCGATGATAAGTTGCGGCCCCTGCGATCCATCGGCCACGTCCGCGATGAACGCTAGTCCCAGTAGCGGGTGACCGTAGAACATGCCATAGGAGGCGCGGAGGACGCCTTTGCCATCCTTCCAAGGATCCCAAGCCAAGCCAATGCGCGGCGCCACGTTGTTGAAGTCACGCGGGATGCCTTGTGTGATGCCCAAAAAGTCTTGGCCGGTTTTCGCCAACGCGTTCAGAGGACTGAATTGTGGCGTGAACTCCACGTCATAGCGAACGCCGAAATTCAGCGTGAGGTTAGACTTCATGCGCCAGGAGTCTTGGATGAAGGCGCCAGCGGTGGTGTTGGAGAAAGCATCATGTGGATTGCCCACGCCCTGGATGAAGTTGGATGGGATACCCGCTCCGTAGGTTTGGACCGGATTGAAAGCGGGAAAGGGCGGGAGGCCGGAAGGCGTAGTTCCAGGAAATACGTGCTGGGTGCCAAAGTTGTAGATGCCGCCAAAGTTCACGGTGAAGTCGGCACTCAACGGCAGATAGTTGCCGTCCACGCCGAACTTGATATTGTGCGTGCCTTTGGAAATCGAGAAGTTGTCCGTCGCTTGGTAGCGCTGCTCGGTGCGATTGACGAAAGAGAAGGGCTCGCGTCCGAAGAAGGCGAAACCAGGAATATTGACTGCCACATTGCTTCCGCCGGGGCCACGCGAAAAGCCGTATAGCAGCCCACGGCGGGCGTATTGGAATCGAAATTCGTTGATCTTGTTATTGCCAATGGTCCACTGGTCCTGAGCGGTGATGCTCCAGTCGTGGTAGTTCTGGGTGGAGGTGCGCGAGAAAGCGTTTTGCCCGAAGTTCTGAGGTCCTTGCGCTTGTACCTGGATGCCGGTCACGTCGCTGGGACTCACTCCGCCACGCAGCGTCAGGCGGTTGCTCGAACTTAAGTTATGGTCCAGGCGCAGCGAGTAGAGGTCGGTGTGCTCTGAGACTGGAAAATTGCCGATCAGGCTGTTGAGCGAGACGAAGGAGGCCGGTACGAAGCACCCGGTAGGCGGGGGCACGCTGGGCGGGCAGCTTGTGGGAAAAGCGCTCACGCCGCCGATGGTCCCCGGCCACGCTCCGTTGATCGACATGCCGGAAGAAGCCCCGGCGAGAGCGGTGTAATTAGCCACTTCCGCGCCGAAGCCCGTTGGATCCAGGGCTTCCGCCTGCAGCACAGCAGGATTCGTCAAGAATGCGATCTGGTCGGGAGTCAATTGCAGGACACCGAAGGGTTGGCCCACCCGCGTGGTATCGAACGGAATCAACCCAAAATTATTGGCTCCAATCGAAGAGAAGCCGGTTTCCTGCCGCCAGGTTCCTTCGTACGAGAAGTAGTAAAAGGTTCTGTCTTTCTTGAGCGCTCCGCCAAAAGCCGCGCCGGCCTGCACGCGCGTATAGGCGGGATTCGAAACCGTGCTGAACGGGTTCACCGCCTGAAAGTTACGGTTGCGAATATATCCGAATGCGGAGCCGTGAAAAGCGTCGGAGCCGGAGCGGGTAATGATGTTTACCACGCCGCCCGAGGCGCGGCCATATTCGGCGGCGTAACCGTTGGTGATGATCTGGAATTCCTGCACGGCCTCCTGCGACACCGTCGAGCGGATGCCGTTCACCGAATTGTCGACCGCATCGGCTCCATCGACGTTGACCAGATTGGCGCGAGCCCGTTGTCCGCTCATGTTCAGCCCGGAGGTGGGTGCAGCCCCGATCGAAGGCGCGTCATCACGGGCCAGCCGCGAATCAGTGAGGGCGAAATTGATGTAGTTGCGGCCGTTGATGGGCAGGTTGTCGATGCGCTGCTGCGTAATTGTATCGGTGGAGGAAGTGCGCTGCGTCTCCACCAACTCAGCTTCAGAGCTGACGGTCACTATTTCCTGCGTGCCGGCGACAGAAAGCGTGATCGGCAGCGTCCGCATTTGACCGACAGTGACGTCTTGATCTTTAGCTTCTATGCTCGCGAAGCCTGGAGCACTAACCGTAAGGGTGTATCTACCGGGAGGCAAAGACAGCAGCCGGTATTCTCCGTCGACATTCTCGGTGGTCGATCGCTCGAAAGCTTTGGCTTGTTCGCGCGCTGTCACCGTGGCATTGGTCACGACACTGCCCCGCTGGTCCCTCACAAGGACGTGCAGGTCACCGGTGGCGGCTCCCTGGGCGGCAGCGAGTGTAGTCAGGAGCAGAATCAGAAACGCTACCGAAAGGATTTTCATAGTCGGGTTCATAGGTCTCCTCGTCTCGCCACGCGAGCCGCGGGCGGGCGGCAGAAAGCAAGCTCCCCAAATCGTTTGGCGGGCTTCGAAAAAAATGATCACATTGGCGGGCAGATTAGTATCCGCAGGTTTTTACATCAGAAAGCCCGTGGAAGCAAGCTATATCGGTGAGGAGAATAGGCTTAGTAAGTTGCAAGTTTGGGTCGAATTGCAGGTGGGCAGCAAAATTCCCTGACAGTTTAGGCGGCGCCGAGTGTGCGGGCGATCTCGCCATGGCCTTTCTCCCTAGCCAATTGCACAGGTGTGACGCCCTCATCATTTTTCACGGTGGGATCGGCGCCGTGCTTGAGCAATAGTGCGATCATGTCGTTGTCGCCACGCTGTGCAGCCTCATGCAGCGCGGTCCATCCTTGCTGTTGTTTGGCATTGGGCGGAGCGCCATGTTCGAGCAGCGCTTGCACGACAGCGAGGCTGTGTCCTGCGGCGGCGGAATGGAGGGGCATGACACTCATCGGATTTTTTGCAACGGCATCAACCTGGGCACCCTGTTCGAGCAGCAGCCGAGCTGCGTCTTCTTTTGCGAAAAAGCAGGCGAAGTGCAGCGGCGTGAACCCATCGGAGGACCAGGCGTTCACCAGAGCGGGGTTGTCGCCGACGAGTTCGGATATTCGACTGATGTTGCCCAGGCTCGCCGCTTCGAATATATCGAGATCACGCTGTGCGGCCAGCAGCAAGTCGAGGATATCTTTGCGCTGGCGATAGAGAGCGTGCATGATGGCGGAGACTCCAGTGGAATCTCGGGCGGTGGCATAGGATGCATCTTGAGCCAGCAGTTCGCGAGTTTTCACGATGTCTCCGGCTTGGATTGCATCGATGATTTCTTGTCTGGTGTGCATACTTTTTGTCCCTACGTTCCCGATTTAGTTAGTGACGCGGGATTCTTGATTATTGCTTTAGGACTCTAGGATGTGGACAAAAATTCAAATGCAGGTGCTGATTGTCCCGATAGTAATTTTCATCGTCCATCGAAAATCAACAATCGTCAATCCTATGTCTCGATTCCCACATGGCAAATGCGACCGACGATATAGTCCGCGGAACGCTTGTCTTCCTCGATGCTCATGACCTCGACGGGATAAGCCTGGTTATGGGGCCGTAGGATGAGGTGGTTGCCGGCAACTTCGACATACTTGACGGTGCAGGTACGGTCCTTGGCGACAGCATACATGTTGGAGTCGCTCTTGCGGTAGGGCTTGAGTGAGTTGTAATGGCGGTCAATGAGGACGATGGCGCCCGGCAACAGACGGGGATACATGCTCATGCCCTCGCGGCCGTCTAACTTGATAAGCACGAAGCGTTCCCAGTGATCGCGATTACCCTCAAGTTCCGGACGGAGGCGGCGCAGGAAGCTTTTCTTGAATTTCAGGATCTCCCGGACGTTCATGCTCCTAATAAGCGGCTCGGTAGCGGCCACGTGGCCTTCCACTAAGAGCACGTTATCGAACTCGTCTTCACCTGGAGGAACGATGCTGGCACGTTTGTTGACTTCGCTCGGATCGAGCAGGTCGAGCACTGAGAGATGCTGGACGTTAAGCACCTTGTCCATGCCCTCCAGGCTTAAACCTCGCTTACGGTTGAGGAAGTTGGAAATGTGAGCCTGCTTGAAGCCGGTCTGCTCCGCCAGTCGAAGGCCGGTCAGTTCGCCTTCTTCAATGCGCTCCCACAACGCCTTGCGCAAGTTTTCCTGCAACGCTCGTCATAGGAGGAAGTATAACACTGGGGTTATAGCATATAGATATATGAAAGGTAAGTATAACATCTCCAAGAGAATAGATTCCTTGACTTCGACAAACGAGCAGCTATAGGATGAACCTTTCTTATAACTAATACTGAAGCGTAGGAAAAGTCACGATTATTCACTTGACACAAATGGCCTGATTTGCTAACCTGTATCTGTGCCGAAGTTAGTGTTAGATCGTGTCCAGAAACTGCGGCAAGAAATAGCCGAGATCAACGAAGCAAACCGTGCGCACGTCAACAGGAGAGATGCAGGAGCAGTCGTCAAGCAGGAACGGCGGCTTCAGCGATTGTTGGAAGTCCTAGATGAATTGAAGTCCCTGACTGACTGGAAAAAGCCATGAATATCCGCGAAGCCCATGAGAAGTTCGCCACTGATGAGCAGTGCTTGCAGTACATCCAGCAGAT
>QIAR01000760.1:0-2333 GCA_003225595.1 Acidobacteriota bacterium
CACTTGATTGGGAAAAAGACCCAGGCGGCCTCCTGCCTCCTCGTCGTACACGTGCGACACGCGATCAACTTCGATGAAGTGGTTGCCGGCACCGAGCGTGCCGATCTGGTCCCGGCCTCGGTCCCTGGCGCGCTTTGACACGAAGGCCGCGTCTGCTCCGGCGATTATTCCCGATTGCTCTGTATGAGCAAGATTCTCAGCTCGTGCGTGCCGTTTCTCGAGCGCCCACTGTGAGCCCTCTTCCAGAACTCTCTCCAATTCTGAGTCCTCTAGCCGGATTTCGCCGCCACGGCCTACTCCGCTCGGACAGTTGCGGTACAAAGTGTGCGCGAGCTCGTCAAGAAATGGCTGCACCTCCTCCGCCGTTGACTGTGATGCCAGCACGCGTACTCCACAATTGATGTCGTAACCGACTCCGCCCGGCGAGATCACGCCGTCAGGCAATTTGGTGGCGACTACGCCGCCAATCGGAAAGCCGTAGCCCTGATGAATGTCCGGCATGGCGATGGCATACTTCACAATGCCCCGCAGCGTGGTTGTGTTGACCAGTTGCTCGAGTGAGCGATCGCCAAGGGCGTCCTCGAGCAGGCTCTCGTCGGCATAAAGCCGTGCTGGAACACGCATGTCATCGCTGAAGGAGGTGGGAATCTCCCAGATCTCGCGCTCAAGGCGAACCAGGTCGTTCGTTTCAACAATCTTCACCCGCCCTCCACTTCTACACATCAACAATCATCGTTGCCCGCCATGCGCCCTCACTTTGCTCCACCTTGAGGCCGTGAAAGGTAACAGCTTTGATAAGACGCCTGTTCGGTTGACCCGACTGTCCATGCAGCCTCGCCGTTAAGTGCGTATCTGAGATCTCCCGGATCTCGAGATTCGCATAGGTTTCGTTGTTCATTTCTTGCAGGTACAGTAGCTCATTTAGCCAGTTCACCAGCAATGTTTCGCGATCAAAGCCATCCACCTCCACATCCCGAACGTGGCTGGGTGGCTGGGTATTGTTCAGTTGACCTTGCAGCTGAAACATGGCTCGTGCGGCCTGGACAAATAGTTCTCGCAAATCGCGCCCTTGCACCCTGAAGGCCCAGTCAGCTGTATGCTCGGTTTCGTGGAAACCTGCCATTACCACCCCCGGCGAACCGTGCCGTTCTTCGTGAACTCCTATCGAAAGCCCTTTCCGTGCTCTACCCTGTGTCGTCTTCGACGAGCTTAATCTCAATGGATCGGTCGTGACGACCTCAAAAAATCTTTCTTCCATATTCTCGCGCTTTGTTAGCGGCTTGCCGTCTTTCATCACCGTCTTGCCGCCAATCATCACTGTCTCCACTTCGCACGCTTTGCAGAGAGTCCAACGCGTATCACCACATAGAAAGCTTCCACTGTGCCGAACTTCGATTTCATTTTTCCCCGCTCGCGAACTGGTGCGCTCCAAGTAGCTTAGACTGGCGCGTCAGGCCAACGAGCCATTGGGCGACCGCGTAGCAAGCCAAGTCCTAACGAGCCAAGCCGAGGATTTCATCCATTTTCTGTCCTCACTCCCCCTAGCGCACGGCGGCGCGCCAGATAGGCCTCCGCCATCTTCCTGGCGGTGTCCGGGTACGGGCCGGACTACATGCATTCATAGGCTTGCGGATCATTGCCAAATGAGCCTGACGGGGGTAGATTTGTCACCACAATAGAGAGAGGACATCGAAGCGAGGATCTGGTCGGCAGTTTGGTCCAGACAAAGGGCCTTGGGATTTTGGCTGTGCACCACGATAAATTCGGAGATGGCGCCTCCAATTCCCGCGCGCGCTCTGCAGTTCGTGAATCCAGCCATTCGTAGCCTCTTGCTTGTGACTCCAGAAATGGGGTCACATTTGTTCCGGATCTTTCAATGCGTTGAATCACTCGGAGACTGGGAACGATGGAAGACAAGAAAAGACCCCATCCACGCCGCCCAACTGATCGAATACGCAATGAGGAAGAACAGCACAGTACGCAAGTCCCTCAACCGTGTACTGTTCACGACGCGAGCAACCTCCCTGCCTAACGGCGGTCTTCACTGTCCGAATCATCTGTACAAACTGGAACGAGAGTCCACATCATAGGGCCGATCTCGATGAAGGAAACAATCACTATTTCTTCGTCTGGAAACCCTGATCCGTTTCGCTCTACGCTCTTCAGAATATGATTGAGCCCCGATATGGAAAAAAGCGATTTCTCGTCTTTTGTCGGTCGTTACTGAGACGAGTGGGATTCTGCGTGATACCTCTTCTGGTGACAAGATATACCCCAAAGCTTCCCAGCCAGTGACCACCTTGGTAATGCTTGCCAGCCACCGCTGCCAACCC
>QIAR01000760.1:2441-4545 GCA_003225595.1 Acidobacteriota bacterium
ATCCAAGTGCGCCAACTTCGGGTCGCTCGGATCAGGAGACACCACGAGCTGCAACCACTTGTTGCTTGCCGAAGAAGAAATCTGCGGGAGGAAAGTCCGGAGCCATCGGGCGAAGTCACCGCTCGGCAGAACACGCCGCATTACATCTGCTTCGCCGAGACACGGCGAAAGGAAATCCTCGCCCGAAGGCTCATACGCCAGCGGGCAGTTCTTGTCGCTGAGATAGAACTGCCGGGCTTTCGATTCCACTAGCTCGGCGAACTTCGCGTCTCCCGTATCGCGTGCATAATCCAGCATCAGGCCGAGGGCAAATGTGGTTTGGTCATGCTCGCCGATTCGCACGGGATGCGAAAGCTTGGGCAGCCAATCCTTCAGCCGTTCCAGTGCAGCCTGCTCCAGCGGATGCAGGTTCGCAGCCATTTGTTGGGCCTCAGGGTCTTCCCACTCGCGCAGTTCCGCAACCAGTTGAAGCAGCCAAGCCAGCCCATAAGGGCGTTCAAAGCTGGGGCGTTCAAAGCTGGCGCGTCCCGTGGCCCGGAGGTACGCAGCCTCCTGTGAGATGTTCTCTTCGGTCAGACTTTTGCGCAGGGCTTCACGTGCAGACGGCGCGAAGGGGCATCGGGAAAAGTCGTGACCAGCCTTACCAACAGCCAGTGTCCGTGCACCGACGAATGCCAGTCGTAGCAGCCGTAGAACGCGGGCGTCAGTTATCGGGGCGGAGCCACATCCGCATCGCTGTAGGCTGATCTTGTTGGGGTATTCTTTGTGGACGCACGCGAACGCAAGGCTTGCGAACCGCTCAGCAGCCTTGATATCGAACTCGGCAGTCCTGTCGGCAGCCGTGACGTTCGGGGTGAAGAGCAAGAAAATGGTGCAGACGATAAATTTCATCGCCTGATACTTTAGACGAACAGTGTCGAAGATAACGAGAGCAGACATTGAACACGCGTGGCCCCGGCCGGGAGCCGCAGATACGCTGTATCGTAGCTTGGCAGATGAGCCTGTTGGCAGCCCTGACTTGCAGCCCCGGTTTAGCATCGAACAGGCGAGTGACTTAAATTGCGCGTAGTCGCATTCGGGACGGGAGATTTCGTCAGCATTGAGGATAACGGTACCTGTGGGAACTCCAATACAAATGCGCGGGGAAGATCAGAACTGCTTGGGAAGGCGGGAAGATCGAAAACTCGCTCGTGCTCAGCCCGCGAGATTCTAGAATATTGGCGGCAGTAGTCGGAACTCTGATCTGCCGTTTGCGGCGAGGGCAATTCATGTTTGAACAATTGCGGGAGCGTGGTGGATGAGTCGTGAAAAGATCAGCGAAGAGGCTTTACAGGAAGCCAATGCGCGGCACGATCAGGAAAACCAAAATAATCCTTGGATTAAACTTGCCATGGAGCGGTTTCCGGTCTGGCAGGCATGGGCTCAGCCTGTGCCAAAGTGGGTAATGTAATTCATGGGCAGAGATCATGCTCCGAACTCTCATGCAACTGGGACGCGCTCGCAACGGGGATGGGGCCGGACGTCCCGCTCCGGAGTTCGCGTTCGACGCTTAAAAATGCCCGAAAATTGTTTACAATTTCCCTCGCATCCCCAAGTCCTTTTTCTGGAGGGACCAGAATCGCAACGGGGCTGTTTTCGTTTGGGGTTCGATGGAGCGCGAATCTGCTGATGAGCCAGTGCAGATCGCAACCGAATCCATCGATCTCAGGCGCGGGCTTTCCTATGTGCGGAAGCAACACAAGATCACAAACTGAAGCGATGGGAATTGTGGTTCTCAATTCGGAGCGTGAGTTGAGGGATCGATCAGCCTGATTATTTTTCCACGCGGGTAGTCTTCTTCCGTAATCGGAGTGTCGGGGTCGGCATTTATGACGGTCAGAACCTCCCCGCTGTCAAGTCCTCGAAGGATAAGGCGCTGACTCTCAACACCAACCACCCTGTACGTCTCGTCAAAGATAGCCATCGCAGTCTCTTTGCGTCTGAGGGTTGGATGCCAGATTTCACGTGAAGGTTCCCCGTGGGAGCCCTCAGGAGTCGTCGGGCGAGACTGTAGCTTCCAATACCCGTTCAGGGGAGCCTTCTGGACTTTGTTCGTATCCTGCCC
>QIAR01000231.1 GCA_003225595.1 Acidobacteriota bacterium
GTGCTAAAATGTGTTCATGGCGAACACACGGAGCGCAACCCTCAGCATCCGCCTTAATCCGGAGACAAAGAAAAGACTCGCCAAGCTGGCCAAGGCCTCTGGCCGCAGCTCTAATTTTCTCATCTCCGACGCGGTCGAATCCTACGTTGCCGATCAGGAAAGAATGCTGGCGGAAACCCGCCAGGCCGAGCGTCAGGTAAAATCCGGGCACTATATCAGGCACGAAGACATGAAAGCCTGGCTCCTTTCCTGGGGGACGGACCACGAGCTACCGCCGCCCAAGTGCGCCTGCGGCAAGCAGCATGACGATGCGGTGCTGTGCCGGTAGAGATCGTCTGGTCTCCCCTGGCGCGAGCCCGTCTGCAAGCGATTCGCGCTTTCGCAGCCAGGGACAAGCCGGACGCGGCAGCCCGCCTGGCCACCCGAATCGTGGCCGTCGTGGAAGCTCTCAGAAACCATCCCTACCTGGGCCGGGCCGGCGCTGAGCCGGGAATCCGAGAGCTGGTGATCGGAGGCACTCCCTATATTGTTCTTTATCGGGTGCGCGGCAATCGCATCACGATCACAACGATCTGGCATGCCGCGCAACGGAATCGCTAAGGCAAGGACGATAAGGTGTTCTCAAAAAATACCCTCGCCCTAAACCTCCGACCGTCGCACAGGCTCAGAAAAAGTTCCCTATAATCTTCAGGAACGACATCTAATTCGATGGTGATGTCTTCGTCACTTGGAACCTTCTTTTGGAGCTGGCGACTAATCGCCTCTAGTATCCCGTAGTAAAGGTCTTGTGATTTCTTGATCTCCGTGCGACCGCGGATGAACGCTCTGAGCCTAGTATTCTTTTCGAGATCCGGCGAACTACTGCCCAGAAATTCTCGCAATCTCAGCAATAAAGAATGCGAGTGATTGAATATTTCCCAAAAACAGGCATCGACTGCGAACGGATCCGAGCAGTCAGTTATCATGTCACGACTGCCGAACGGCGGAATTTCGCCGAATGGTGTTACGTGCACTCCGACGCTGTGTGCTTGATAATCGGAGTGTTCCGGCAAATCCTGCGGTTTCACCCCGAGTCGATTCGCATGGATCTGGCGCAAAACGCGCGGAGCAAACTTTTTCTTCAAAGTAGCGTTGTCGGATTGAGCCCATTCTTGAATCCGCTGGGGTCCGTTCTGAAACTCCCGAATCAGCAATTCGATTTCCATGACATCCCGCATGGATTCGAAAACGATCACATGTTGGCCGCTAAGTGTTCCATCCACCGCCAAAATAAAATCGTGAAGTGCCCGCACTACCAATCGACTGACAGTAATACTTTTGTCGAATCCTAGGCAGATAATCGCCAACCTGTTCAACTCGCGAAGGAAATCTTCGAGGCCTCTCAGTCGGAACCTGATCCACGACTTTCGCGTTAACTCTTTGCGATTTCGTCCTATCTGTTCTAATGCTGTCCCTAAAATTGCTAGGCCCGCGAGCTCTTTTTCCACCGACAATTTTCGGCATGTCTCTTCCAAGGTAAATTCAAGCTCCCATTGGCTGGTGCTGATGCGGTGTCTTGGCTTCCTAGTGAGAATAATCGGTAGCTTCGAATTGTTCTGGTTACTTTGCTGGATGGGGGCTGGCCCACCCTTTCATTCTTTCGGACAACTAACCTCGTGCGGCCCCCCACCCTTCGCGGGTTTTCGAAGGGTGGGTACGGTGCAGTCCTGCCGACTGGTCAGAAATGAGCTTTCAGAAAGTCGCGCGGAGTAAGAATCGTGATTCCCTCATACGCGCCTAGTTTCAACAGATGGCGGTCGCCGGAGACGATCACATCGGCGTCGGCAGCCAGCGCACACTCCAGAATACGATTGTCGTCCGGGTCTTCTCGGACAGCGTTCACACGATGCCGCAGAACCACTCTCTTACCCAGGCTCCACAACGTGCGCAGATAACGATCCAGCCTATCCTCATCCCATCCGAATTTGTCACGCAAGACGCGGCGGGTTTCTTCCTGGATCTCGGCTGCGTAAAAGAGTTCGCAGTACCCACCTTCGACCAACTCGAATATACGACGAGGCAATCCGCCGAAGACCAATGCGGACACGATTACGTTCGTGTCCACCACAATGCGCATCTACTTCTTTGCAGCTTTCCGGGTGCCGCGCCGGACTGCATGGATCAATCGATCCACGTCCTGTTCCCGAATCCCACGGCTCTCGGCGCGCTGGCGGCCATACGCATTGGCCTCGTCCCACCAGGACCGCTGTTCGTAACGGCGCAGCGCCTCCCGGATTAATTCGCTCATAGTACGGCTTTCCCGCTTGGCCAGCGCATGGGCACGCTTCAGCATTTCAGGGGGTAAAGTCACGGACAAGGTTCGAGTGCTTCTCATACTAAGCATCATAAAACATGATTTAGCAATATTGTATTTTTTTTTCTTTTGGGTGCCCGAAGCCTGCCCAGCGCAGCCGAAGGGTGTCTCGGTAGCAAAAACCGCCACGAAAGCAAGCGGGCCGGCATACGGGCCGCAAACGTTCGTCCGTCACATACCCAACCCTAAACTCTTGTCATCCTGAGGGCAGGTTTCCGGTTTGCGCAGCAAAGCGGAAACAACCGAAGGATCTATGTATTCCGGACCGAAGTCCTATTACGTTTACATCATGACCAATCGGTCAAAGATGCTGTACACAGCGGTCACAGGGCGTGACCAGAGTCAGGACGAAGCTGAGATCCGTGTAGAATGAAAGATCATGGGACGCCACAATACAGTGAAGCTCTACGATCAAGTGGGTGGAAAAATCATTCGTTTCGTGAAGCTTACTGAAGCGAGGGAATTAGTCACGGAAGGACAAGCAGAGCCTCTTGACCCGCAAGATTACGGGAAGGGCATCGTGAAGAAGGCACTGCGCAGTGCCATTCAAAGCAGTCTCTCCCCACAATGAAATTGCGGCACCGCTGAAGCCATGGCCCTCCCACTTTCTCCGTGCCTCCGTGGTGAAAAGCAAACGGGGCGGCTTGCGCCGCCCCTAAATCACTTCGCGGGCGAGGGCGCCCGCGCCACACGACCTACGTCCCTTCGCTCCAGCTTGCCAGATATTCTTCCTGGTCTGGCGTCAACTTATCGATCTTAATTCCCATGGATTCGAGTTTCAGTTTCGCCACCCGCTTGTCCAGTTCTTCGGGAACTCGGTACACCGTCTTCTCCAGGCTCTTATGATTCTTCACCATGTACTCGACCGAAAGCGCCTGGTCGGCGAAGCTCATGTCCATGACTGATGCCGGATGGCCCTCGGCGGCAGCCAGATTGATGAGACGGCCCTCGCCTAGAAGGTTGATCTTGCGGCCATCTTTGAGCGAGTACTCTTCGACGAAATTGCGGGTGGTACGCTTGGAAGAAGCCATCCTCTCCAGCGCCGGAATGTCGATCTCGACGTTGAAGTGCCCGGAATTTGCGATGATCGCGCCATCCTTCATCACTTCGAAATGTTGCCTGGTGAGCACGCTCTTATTGCCGGTCACCGTACAGAACACATCGCCAATGGTGGCCGCCTCGGGCATCGACATTACTCGGAAGCCATCCATCACCGCTTCGAGCGCCTTGGTTGGGTCAACCTCGGTGATGATCACCTCCGCCCCAGCGCCACGCGCGCGACTCGCCAGCCCGCGTCCACACCAGCCGTAGCCCGCGACCACGAACTTCGATCCTGCAAGCAGAAAATTCGTAGCCCGGATAATGCCATCGATCGTGGATTGCCCGGTGCCGTACCGGTTGTCGAACAGGTGCTTGGTATCCGCGTCGTTGACCGCGATGATTGGATACCGCAGCACGCCTTCCTTGGCCATGGCGCGCAGCCGGATGATGCCGGTCGTCGTCTCCTCCGTACCCCCGATCACCCCATCCAGTGCATCTTGCCGCTTGGTGTGCAGGACCGTGACCAGATCTGCGCCGTCGTCCATCGTAATGTGCGGCTTGTGGTCCAGCGCCGCCAGAATGTGGCTGTAATAGCTGTCGTTGTCCTCGCCCTTGATGGCGAACACCGGAATGCCATGATCGCGCACCAGGCTGGCGGCTACATCGTCCTGCGTGGAAAGCGGGTTGGAAGCGCAGAGCACCACTTCGGCGCCACCATCGCGCAGTGCGATCCCAAGATTCGCCGTTTCGGCGGTGACGTGCAGGCAGGCCGAGATGCGGATCGCCTTCAGGGGCTGGTGCTTGATAAATTCCTTGCGGATGATCTGCAGCACTTTCATCGATTGGCTGGCCCACTCGATGCGCTTCTTGCCCATATCTGCGAGTTCGATGTTCTTGATGTCGCAATTCACTTGTGTTGGTGTCGTCGACATGCTTCTCCTCTGGCTCGTCAGCTTTACTGAAATTGCAGTTTAGGATTAAAGCTTAATTATCGATCGGAAGGAGCTCAATGAACCACGAAGCACCCCAAAAAACACGAGCAAAACTTCGCTACAATCCTTCGTGCACCTTCGTGTCCTTCGTGGTTGGAAATCCTTTCTCGAATATCCCCAACGATTCTTACTTGCGGACAGTCTGCCCAACTGGCTCTCGCAGTCCAGCGTCGCTCGCCAGCCTGTCGGCTTTGTCAGTGATTTCCCAAGTGAAGTCCGGATCCTTGCGGCCAAAGTGGCCGTAAGCCGCAGTCTTTTTATAAATCGGGCGCCGCAGATTCAGCGACTCGATGATGCCCCTGGGCGTCAGTTGAAAGTGAGCCCGCACCAGATCTGGAATGATGGCAGGGTCCACCGTGGCGGTGCCAAAAGTCTCCACGAGAACACTCACCGGGTCGGCCACGCCAATGGCGTAAGCAAGTTGGACTTCGCAGCGATCGGATAAGCCGGCGGCCACAATATTCTTGGCGACATAGCGCGCCATATAGGCAGCCGAGCGATCTACCTTGGTTGGATCCTTCCCACTGAAGCACCCGCCACCATGACGGCCCATGCCGCCGTAAGAATCCACGATGATCTTGCGGCCGGTTAGACCCGTATCGCCCATCGGTCCGCCCACTACAAACCGACCGGTAGGATTGATGTGGTACTTGGTATCGGCATCGAGCATATAGGCGGGGATAGCCTGCTGGATCACGTGCTGCAGGACTTCTGCCCGCAGTTTCTTGTTGTCTACCAGCTCGGAGTGTTGGGTGGAGATTACGACGGCGTCGACTCGGATCGGCTTTTTGTTCTCGTCATATTCGACAGTGACCTGGGATTTGCCATCCGGCCGCAAGAAGTCGAGTTGACCAGTCTTGCGAACCTCGGACAACCGCTGCGTGAGCCTGTGGGCGAGCAGGATTGGGGTCGGCATTAGTTCGGGATTCTCATTACTGGCATACCCAAACATCATTCCCTGGTCACCGGCGCCACCTGGGTCAACGCCCATGGCAATGTCAGGCGACTGCTCGTGGATGGAGGAGATCACGGCGCAGGTCTCGTGGTCGAAACCGTAGGTCGCATCTGTGTAACCCACCGCCATAACGGTGCCCCGGACAATGGACGGAAAATCCACGTAGGCTTTGGTCGTGATTTCACCGGCGATGAAAGCAAGACCGGTGGTAAGCAGAGTCTCACAAGCGACGCGGCTGGCCGAGTCTTCGGTGAGGCAGGCGTCGAGGATGGCGTCTGAAATCTGGTCGGCGATCTTGTCCGGGTGGCCCTCTGTAACCGATTCAGAGGTAAACAAATAACGATTTCTGAGGGGCAATTTGTTCTCCTTGAAGCAATCTGGACGTTACGTCTGGTGGGGTCAGATCACAACGGCCCTCAAATCAAACGCCTTGAGGTCTTTAAAAACCTATCAGAGAAGGTCGTTTGGCGCAACGACTTTGGGGCTTGGCGGGTTGTGAACCCAAAGCCTTACGCCGGCCCTGCTGGAGGCGGAAAGCCATGTCTAAAGTTGCGCCTTTGAGCTCTCCTGATTTAACTGGGTGGCTTTGCAGTGGTTTGGGGTTGCAGACCGTCGGCGCCAAAATTCAGGGATTTCACCTGGCCGTAATCGCCTTGCGGGGGGAGCTTGGTCCCGTTAAACGAGAATTCCACCCCGCCGATATTCCCTGCCTTGATGACGATTTCCTTCTGCGCCTGCACGGATTTCTCTGCCGGCGCGACTAGTATTTGATCCAGAATCACTTTTCCATCGGCGGTAATCGAAATCCAGGAGTCTTCGCGGGCCTTGATCGACACGAGGAAGCTGCTGGATTTCGAAGCTGTTGGCACCCGGTAAGGACCGGGTCGCGGCAACGGCCGCGCGTAGTAGCTCCATACGCAGGACGCGAGCGCGACCGCGAGCAGCAAAGAGGCCAGTACACCCCAGGGGATCTGCTCAGCGACACTCTTTTTGGCCACCTCCGGCAGAAGCACAGGAAAGACTTCTGGCGATGCGTCAAGCTCGTTGGCGGGTGCAGTTTCGCGGACGGCATCGAGGTAGTCGGCAACGGCCTGGTCTTCGTCGATTCCGACGCGCCGGGCGTAGGCGCGGATAAATCCTTTGTTGAAGACGCCTCCGGGAAGCTTGTCGAACTTATCCTCTTCCAGGGCCAGCAAGAACCTGGTGCCGATCTTGGTGGACAGAGAGATTTCATCGAGAGAGATGCCGCGCTGCTCTCGCTCCCGCCTTAACCGCTGGCCCAAGGATGGCACTGCCTCTCCCTCTTTTTTCGACCCGGTGGGGCTCGGCCCGGCGCACCAGGAATCGTCTAGATATAAATATATGTTAGGTTTGAGTTGTAGGTGCCATTAAAAATTAACTTGGAATGCGAAACGAATCAGAAAGGTTCACGCCGTGTCTGGCGCTCTGGTCCCCGCGCCCCTGCCCCAGGCGCATGCACGTGGCCTTAGGGGTTCTGGTTACCAAGGGTGGTTGCCGGCATTTCTGAACGGCGCATATAATTCAAGCATTTCCTGCCGAACATTGAGGATTCTGGGCATGCCCGAGGCCGCCGGCGCCGACCGCAAACGGCAAATCCAAGAACTGAACATCTTCCATGATGTGGCCAAGGCCCTGACATCGATGCTCGACCTCGATTCCATCCTGCAGACCATCATGGAAAAAATGGCTGAGTATTTCCGCCCGGATACCTGGTCGTTGCTCATGGTTGACGGGGAGCGAGAGGAGCTGTATTTCGCCATTGCCGTGGGGGATGCGGCCGAGGCGCTTAAGAATGTAAGGCTCAAAGTCGGCGAAGGCATTGCCGGATGGGTGGCTAAGCATGGCGAACAGGTCATCGTGCCCGATGTTCTCAATGACCCACGTTTCGCCAAGAGAATCGACGAGATGACCAAATGGGAGACCCGTTCGATCATCTGTGTGCCGCTGCGCTCCAAGCACCGTGTGCTGGGCGTCATTCAGCTAGTCAACGTCGATATGAAGGGGTTTAGCGATCAAGAGATGTTCTTTCTGCAGTCTCTTTGTGACTACGCTGCCATCGCAATCGACAATGCTCGCGCCGTGGAAAAAATCCAGGAACTCACGATTACAGATGACTGCACAGGTCTTTACAATGCCCGGCATCTCTACAAGGTTCTCGAAACCGAGGTCTACCGCTCGTCGCGTTTTGGCTACGAGTTCACCGTGCTGTTCATAGATTTGGATCACTTCAAGCAGGTCAATGACACGCACGGCCACCTAATCGGAAGCAAACTGCTGATCGAGATCGGCTATCTGATCAAAGCGCAGTTGCGTTTAATTGATTTCGCTTTCCGTTATGGCGGCGACGAGTTCGTGGTGCTGCTGCCACAGACGGGAAAGGATTCCGCCTTGGTGGTGGCTAAGCGCTTGCGTGACAACCTCCGCACCAGCAACTTTTGCACGGAAGAAGGACTGAACCTGAATGTCCGCGCCAGCATTGGTGTGGCTACCTATCCGCACGACGCCAAGACGCCGCAAGACATCATTCGCCAAGCGGACGAGATGATGTATCTCGTCAAAAACAGTAGCCGCGACAATATCGGAATCGCACAGAGGGGAGTGATGAAGTAGGAAGGCAGCGCGCAGCTCGTAGTATTTAGCAATTAGCTCTTGGCAGTTGGCTTTCAAGGTGTCATGAAAATTGTCCTACCTGTCTCTACGACTGTGCTGCTCTGCTTGATGATGCCCGTTTTGCGACAGGATGAATTCCTCTATCAACAGAGGGCTTGAAGAAGAGAAGTCGTACACACGTCACGCAACGGAGTATCATCGGGAACATCCGGATTAG
>QIAR01000761.1:0-428 GCA_003225595.1 Acidobacteriota bacterium
TGATGAGGCGCCTGTACCTCGCATGTGACCGCTACAAAATCACCTTCAGTCAAGCAGGAAATCCACACCAACCGGCAAACCCAACTAAGCAGTAGCTTGTCCAAATTGTCCATGGACAATCGTGGACAAGAATTTTTCGACTCGCAAAACCCGCATAAAACCCTGATGTCCACGTTGTCCACGCCCCGTGGACAAATTCCAGGGGATTGCGCCGCGCGCTCGCATTTGTAAATGTCTGCCTAACGTGGCGAGAAGAACTCTTAACCAACTTCGCGCAGCGCGAACGAAAAGGGGTTGTATCCAATGCCGAATAAGAAATCAACACTGACAGTCCGCGAATACGCACGGCAAGAAGGAATCAGCTTGCAGACCGTGTACCGGCGCCTCTGGCAGGGGGAGATACAGGCCCAGCAATTCCTTGGTCGCTG
>QIAR01000761.1:466-2579 GCA_003225595.1 Acidobacteriota bacterium
GAAATAATTCAGCCGGCTCTCCCGCCAAGGCAAAGCCGGCCCAATGGAGATTAAGAGATGTTCAGCCCAGAACAATCGCATACTACCACAATTCCGCCGTTAAACTCGCAAACCGGCAATTCCGTCCGGCTCAAGTTAGCGAAGACACTCATTGCGCAAGGTGTCCTGGAAATTCGGCGCCACAGCGCCGAGCTACTGAACTCCAATAGCGAACGCCTTCGAGAAATCAGTACTGATCTTCACCGGATTATTGTCCTCCTAGAAGAGGTGCGCTCTTGAAAGGTTGCAGCACACAACGCGCCAAAATCCTCTCGCTTTTGACTGCCGCACGGGGAGGCTGGGTCCCCCTTCCAGAAATTCTTGAGCTCAAGATTAGCCAATACGGAACTCGCATCCTCGAGTTGCGCCGATCAGGCCACAAGATTGAGAACAAAACCGAGACCGTCAATGGCAAACGCCATAGTTGGTTCCGACTGAACTCCGCTCCTGCTGTCCAGCGTCCGCCGGAATCGCTCCCACTCTTCAGCGAAGGAGGCCGGGGCTGATGGCCATTCAAAAACCTGAGTGGTTCAAGATGGATCCCGCCAAGTTCCTTTCCGATGTCCAAGTGGACGGGATGTCCACAGCGGAGCTGGGAGCGTGCTTTCGGCTCCTCTGCCGGCAGTGGCTCGACGGCCACATCCCCGACGACCTGCACTTACTGGCGCGGCTATGCCGGCTGGATGCCACAGGCATGGACGAGGCATGGGTCACCCTTAGCCAATTTTTCCCAGTAGTAGAGCCCGGCAAGCGCGCAAACCGCTTCATGTGGATCGAGCGCGAGAAAGTTGTCGCCGACTTGGAGCGCAGGAGCGATGACGGCACGCGCGCAGCCCGCAAACGCTGGAATGAAGCTAGAAAACAACCCGATGCCACACCCATTGGGTCACCTATGCCACACCCAATGCAAGACCAGAGCAGACCAGAGCAGAGCAGAGCAGAGAAGAGAGAGAGGACCACCCCTCCCACCGCAAAACGCGCTTCCCAGATCCCGCAAGATTTTCACCCCAAAGATTCCCATCACGCGCTGGCTGTTGAGTTGGGCGTGAATTTGGACGCAGCCTTCGCCAAGTTCATGGATCACCACGGCAGCAAAGGCAGCACCTACAAGAATTGGGACCTGGCGTTCAACTCTTGGCTGCGAAAAGAGCAGGAGTTCACGCGCGGCAACGGTCGCAGGGGCGTAATAGCAGGCCAGTCTCAATCCTCTGACTATTGGAAGAAAGGCATTTTCACCGACAACCCCGCAACACGTGCGTTGGCGCAGATGGAGGGAATTAAGTGAACGCTCTGATTAACGAAGATGCGGAAAGAACCGTACTCGGCTGCGCGCTGTCGGATTCCGGAAGCCTGTACCGTGTTCTTCCCCTCTTGAAGTCCCAGGATTTTTCCTTCGACTCTCACCGCCGAATTTTTTACGCGATCGCGGAACTAGGCGAAGCTGGCAAACCAGTGGATGAGTTGACCCTCACCGATGCGCTTTTGGAGAAAGGGCAACTTGAGTCGATCGGTGGCGTCGCCTATCTAAGCTCGCTCACCCACAACGTGGACGCTGGACTCGCGCGGGTCACCAACGTGGAATATTATGCGCAACTTATTCTCGACAAATCACGCCGGCGCCAAGCACGAGCAGCGGGCGCACGCCTGACCGACGCCACGGACGATCTGTCTGTTAGCACCGATGAATGCCTGCAACTGATCCAAGAATCTCTCCTGCAGATCCAGGCCGCCTCGGGAAAAACTTCGGCGCGGCATGCCAAAGACTTTATGCCGGAAGTTCTG
This sequence comes from Acidobacteriota bacterium, assembly GCA_003225595.1. Lineage (GTDB taxonomy): Bacteria > Acidobacteriota > Terriglobia > Terriglobales > Acidobacteriaceae > Gp1-AA124. The sequence continues at coordinate 2,288 of QIAR01000761.1, forward strand.
AATGAGCTTGAGACGCAGGCTCGAAACCAAGGACTGGTGGGCATGACGACGGGAATACATTCGCTGGATCTGGTTACCGGCGGTATTCGTGCGGGCGAGTTGTGGACGATCGGCGCACTGCCGGGCAAGGGAAAAACAGCCTTCGGAGTGCAGATCATTCTGGCGAATGGCGGCGCCGGAACACCGACATATGCCTTCTCTTTAGAGATGCAAGATTTGGAGATCGGCAAGCGGTTTCTGGCCGCGAAATCTTCGGTGCCAGCAATGCAGATTCGAAACCCGCAGACGATTG
>QIAR01000761.1:2647-3142 GCA_003225595.1 Acidobacteriota bacterium
GTGGACGCCCGCCCGTCCCTGAAGATTCAAGAGTTGCTCGCGAGCGCGCGTCTCTACATTCGGCGCCATGGTGTGAAGCTGATTGTCGTGGATTATCTGCGCCTCGTAGATGCGCCGGGACGCGAGCTGCGCGACCGCGTGGGTTACGTCGCCAATGCTTTGCGGCAATTGGCGAAGAGCGAGCGCATAGGCGTCGTGTTGCTCTCACAATTACGACGCCCCGAAGGCGGAATCAACGGTCGGCCGACCATGTTGGATTTGAAAGAAAGTGGCGACATCGAAGCGCACAGCCACGTGGTGCTGCTTCCCTACTTGCCGGTCGGAGACGACGGCAAGCCAATTCCAGAAGACGAATTGTTGATCGTCGGAAAAAACAGGAACGGCGGAGTCGGCTCGCTGCCAGTGTACTTCGATGAGAGGCGCTTGCAGTTTGTGGAAAGAACCTTAGATAGGGCCGCAGCGTAGGTGGGCTGAGATTGACTGAGACCAGGCGAG
>QIAR01000761.1:3294-3548 GCA_003225595.1 Acidobacteriota bacterium
GATGGACCCCCCGACTGCACAACCAAGAGCGCTGCTGAGCCTAGACCAAGTGGCGGACTGGTTAGGGGTTTCCAAAGATTGGGTGAGAGATCACGCCACGCGTCGCAACCCGCGCATTCCGGTGGTCCGGCTAGGCGGTAAGCGCGCCCTGCTCCGATTCCGCCCTGAAGACGTGGAGCAATTCATCAATTCCCAGTTGCAAGAGGTCAATTAAAGGCATGGTTACTTCCTGGTCACAAAAGTCGCATAGTCCA
>QIAR01000135.1 GCA_003225595.1 Acidobacteriota bacterium
TCTCGCGATCACAGATTCAGCAAACGAGTTGTAGACAGTGCTCGAAGCACTTTTTGACGAGGCCATTAACCCCAGCATCGCCGCAATGTCTTCCACATGCACCAGGGGTAGAACCTCATCCTCCCGCTACGGGATCAGCACCTCCTTCTGCGGCGCTCTGCCCAGGTACTCGAAAATCTGGTTTCTCCAAGGCGAGGTGGCGGAAATTGTGCCAGGTCCAACAACCATCGCAATACGCAAGGCGAGAAATTCAACTCCAAAGTTCAGCTGGTAGGCCTCTCCCAAGACTTCCACATAACGTTTCGCGGCCCCGTACACATCTTCCGGCGCGGAGGGTTGGTCCTCGGATACGCAACTCGAGGCGGGCTGCGTGCCGTAAACGCTGACCGAACTGGCATAAATCATCCTGTTTACCTGGAATCGCCTCGCCGCCTCCAGCAAATTCAGGCTGCCGGCGATATTCACCTTCGTTGCCTTGTGCGGATCCTGTCTGGATGCTGTGGGCAAGATGGACGCCAGGTGAATGACTGCCTCGAACCGATGGGTTCGAAAAATAGCCTCCACCTCCTGGGAGTCTGTGATGTCGCACTGGTAACAAGTTGGATCGGACCCGGGCTGGGCGGGTCTGTAATCCAAAGAAACAACATTCAATCCTTGTCGTTCGAGCAATGGACGAAGATGCTTACCAATAAATCCCCCGCCGCCGGTCACGAGAACAGACCGAGGTTCCATCACGAATCCTCTCCTTTCCAAATTTTGGCCACGATTTTCGAATGGAAATGTCGACGTCCAAAAACTCACCAAGGATCGTACTCGCCTGCCGAAATCCCGGCACCAAACTAACCAACAACTTACTCTCCCTCGCATTTTTCTTGCGTGATACTCTCATTTTGCTCTGGTCTATATTCTCGCTACCACTTCGGGTGGCAGTGCAGAGAAGCAATTTTCGACGGCTGCTGCGCACAGTCGAGGCGCTCTCCGACCTCGGTCCTGAATTGACTGCCGAGCGTGAGTTCGCCCAGACTGCGCGCGTCATGCTCTCCACGCTGATCGAAGCGGCTGGGGCTCGCGAAGGAGCGCTTTTCGTTTTCAGCGATAGGCCTTCGCTCCTCACCTCGATTGCGGCCGAGGGCTTTGTTCTGCTGCCCGAGCCGGCAATCATCCCACTACTTCCCAGGCACGTGCATGCTCTGACCGTGACCCGCGGCCCCGTCGTGCTCAACGCGACCAACTACGACAATTTTCTGAGTTCCAATGGCAACGTCGCGCCTGAGCTGTTCAAGTGCGTCGCACCTTTGAAGGTGGGCGGAAAACTCGTCGGCTTGGTGGTTCTGGGCCGCCGCGAAGGCGATACTCTCTATGAAAATGACGAGCTCGAGGCTCTAAGTCTGCTCTGTAATTATGTGGCCTTGGCCGTCCAGAACCACAGCCTGACCCAGACCCTGGCACAGCGAATTTCCGAGAACCTGCGGCTGATGGCCTCTCTGCACGGTTTTTATGACAACGCCTTGGAAGCGTTTGCCACTGCCATAGACGTCAAACATGTAAACATCCATGGCCATTCACTTCGTGTAGGCCGTTACGCGGCTGCCATCGGAGAAGCCCTCGGTATAGAAGCCGGCGAGGTTGCAGCCCTACGTTCAGCCGGATACCTGCACGACATTGGCAAGGTAGTCGTAGATAAGTACATCTTCGGCAAACCCGGCGCACTTGATCCGCGGGAGTTCCGCGAGATGGCTGAGCACACCGTAATCGGCCACCAAATCGTGAGCAATGTGCAATTCCCCTGGCCACGTATCCCCGAAATCGTGCGCTGGCATCATGAACGAGCCGATGGCTCGGGATACCCCGATGGTCTCGTCAGCGACGAGGTGCCCATGCCGGTGCGCATCATCGCGCTCGCCGATACCTTCGATGCCATGACCAGCGAGCGTCCTTACCGAGATCCGCACTCAGTAGGTGGAACTGTGAGCGAACTCGTCCGCCTGGCGCCACAGAAATACGATCCCAATGCGGTGCAGGCGCTCTTAATCCAATTGCGCCGAGACGCCGTGGGCAGCAATCGTGTGCCGTTCCTCGAGCACATGTCCGTCAATATCGCCCCTGGCGACATAGACCAACTCGCCGCCAGCCTGCAACATAAGCTCACCAATGGCAAGCTGTACCTGACCTAGCGTCGTGTCCCGGTAATTCGCAGCATCTCTCGTAGGCTGTCATCCTGAGCGGCCTCCAGGCCGCGAAGGATCTATGCAGTTGATTTGTAAGCCATGGATTCTTCGCTTCGGTCAAGATGACAGCGCCGGACTTATGCCACGAAGTTGCGGGACACTGACCTAGTGTTCCGGTTCAGCTGGAAATGGAGAAGCGTTCCCTCGTTTATATACGTCCTTCACGCCTTCCAGAAGAAATCGAAGATCGGGCGGGAAACGCCACGCCGTGACATGGAGTTGATCAAGCAGCGACTGCGCGAGGCCGAACAGATTGCAAGGAGGAGAAAGCAATGAGCAACAAAAAGCGATACGAAACCGGAAGCCGCAATGTGTTCAAGGACATCGGTGTGCCGAACTCGGAAGAGCATTTAGTCAAGGCCCAGCTCGTATTTAAGATCGACACCATCCTAAAAGCTCGCGGCCTCAAACAGGTGGAGGCCGCCGGCTTGTTCGGAGTCCGCCAGCCCGATGTTTCGAAGATGCTGCGCGGTGAGTTCCGGCAGTTTTCCGTGGAACGCCTGCTGCGCTTCCTGGTAGCGCTTGACCAGGATGTGGAGATTGTCGTGAAGCCGCACCGTGACAGAAACCACGCCCCCGCCCTGCAAGTATTCTGAAGAAACAGATTGTGTGGGGCGGGCGCCTCGCCCGCCATCCGAAGCCCTCCGTGAACTGTCATCCCGACCGGAGCGCAACGAGCCGCAAAGCGGATCGTTGTGCGGAGTGGAGAGCCTGCCCTGAGCGAACTCCGAGTGAAACGAGGGGGAGTCGAACGGGGACCTAGTGTTTCCTACCCCAAGCAAATGTGCTTCGCGGGGGAGGCAGTCGAGGCACGCACCCACTGAAAACCGCAAAGAGCCTTGCCCTGAGCGAAGTCGAAGGGGTGGGGCAGCCTCAATTCGTTAGAGAGACCGCTTGGAAAATCACCAAAAGCATGGGCCAGCCCGCCCCCGACGTGATCCTATCGGATGTCATTTGCCCTTCAGTCCGTCGCGCCAAGCCATTACTTCGAGTTCGACGCGGACCGCGTCCTCGACGGCAACTACGGGGCGTGCCTCCATTTCAAATGCAGGGAGCATCGAGCAAAACTTGTGAACCGTCAGCGGATCGTCGCAGTCCACCAGCAAATGCCCGCCCCACTCGCCCACACGCACTACGAAGAACTCGATCTTAAAATTGGCTGGCGCCTTCCACTGACCAAACACCTCAAGGATTCGCTTCTGGGCATTCTCGTACTCCGCAGGCGAACCTTGCGGGCGTTCGAACCAGCTGATCACGTATTTCATCTCATCTCCTTTATTGCAAATGGTCTGACCGACCAGAACCGCTTGAGTCTACTCCTCGGCGATAGGTGTTGGGCAACAAGCGCTTCGTTGAGGAACCTTTGGGGCGGGTGGCGCACCCTTTCGGCCCGAAGTATAGGCCAGACAGGGAGGGTGGCGGGCGGCCCAGGCTATCCCGTCCTTTTCCACTCTTGAGGGTGCCCCGTCCAAGCTCCGCTTGGGCGGGGGTTTTTCGCCGACAGATGCACGTACCGTGACCGTAGGAAAGATCCCACGTTGCTCCCGCTTCCGCGCCCTCCACTGTGACTCGATCTCAACCGAAGGTAGGGATAGGCTTGCCCCAGGGAGAGATTCGGGCGTCTAGCGGCGTTGTGCAGCGGGACTCGGAATCCCATGCTAGAGGCGTCCGTGGAATCCCACCCTTCAAAAAGAACGAAGGGTGGGCCACCCGCCAAGTTTACTCAGCGCTCTGGAGCCGACACGGTTATCTAATCAGCCTGCTTCAGTTACTTGCGCGTTTGCGGTCCACGTTTGGATGATTGTGGGGATTTGGTCTGTGCCTCGCCTGTATTGCCCGCTCCCGTCTGTCCTAGCGCCTGATTAAGCGCCTTAGTAAAATCTGGAATTTGGCTGAGCTCGGAACCAACGGCAATTTTGTTTAGGCTACCCAGTGTTGTGTCGATCTGATGAATAAAGACACTTGGATCAACCGCGCCTCTATCCAAACTCTCATTCGTAGCTTGATAACTGCACATCTGATTCGCAACGTCGATATATTTGAGATAAAGAAAACGATTGTCATCGATGTTTCTTTGAAGTTGGAACACTCCAGGAAATGCAGCACAATAAGTGGCCGTTACAGTAGCCAGAAGGAAGATGGTCTTCTGATATTGGCTAGAAGGCACCCAGCCCTTTACAGTAATAAAAAGCAAAGTGATAGCCGCGATAGCAGCCAAAATACCGACCATGATGGTGGTGGCGAAAGAATAGGAATAATAAGTAATAAGCTGGCTGAAGTGGTGCTTTATTCGCTGCTGGATTTCATGGAATTGGCCCTGAAGGCGCTCTTCCTGCAGGGCCCTTATTGCTGCTTCCAGACTAGGATCGGTAGAAGCCGTCTTGTTTCCAGCCGCAGGAGTACCTGAGGGTGGAGCGGTTGCTGTCGAAGGGCCTTTAGAAGTGGTAGACGTAGTCGCTGTCGATTGATTTTTCTGCACGCTCATTCCAACAGAGCCAGAAAGGTCCTTCTTGTTGGAATCTTTTGTGCACGTGACGGGATCAAGGTCACTGCGCCACCCTTCAGCAAATCGATACGCTCTACTTTCGAATATGCTCGAAGCTGCCCACACGGCCGACAGAAATCCGACGACGATGCCTACATGAATCCAAATGCGTTTAGCGACAGAGTCACTTTTGAAAAAAGGCTTTGATCTTGTCCCACATAGACACCTCCGGATAGGCGTAGAAGTTTCCGATCGGCGATGTTTGCCTAAGACGCAGGGAAGCGCCTGCCCAGCTTAGCAGTGACGGTCCGTACTTACCACCCAGAAATTGCCTTTTTTACAAAAAACGAACAAGTCCAACTACCAATTGGTAGAGAGGGGTGGAGGCGGGTGGCCCATCCTTTGCGCTTTTCGCAAAGAGTGGGGATTCCCGATTGTGAGCCACTTGGGATTTTGACTGGGTTCTTGCCTCGATGCAACGGCATTACTGTCTTGCAGTCTAAGGTGCGTTGTGCCTGCAACGAAGGTAGGGAAAGGCCTGCCCCAGGGAGAGATTGGGGCGTCTAGCGGCATTGTGCAGCGGGACTCGGAATCCCATGATAGAGGCGTCCGTGGAATCCCACCCTTCAAAGAACGACGAAAAGCTCCGGAGAGGAATGTTGCGTCAAACCCATTTTTTCGAGTATCACGGTTATCTCGGGTTTGCTGGCGCGGAACGCCAGCAAACCTTCTTCTATGCTTTCCGGTGCAGCCTTCCGGAGAGCCATCAGTAATGCCTCACCCTCCCGAGCGACCTGCGCAAAAGCGGTTGAGTCTTTGGATTGGCCAACGATGAATAGAGCGACGAAAAGCAGAACGGCCACAACCTTTTTCATAGGTATCCTCCGAGCGGAGATTTCCCGTTTACGACTGTTAGTTGTCCCAGGGAATTACGTTGGATGTGGGAAGACAGCAACATATTGCCACAGGACAGGTCAGCAAGCAACCACGTTCAACGGGCGACCATTCACGTCGGAGACCCACTGACTTATGGGGAAGGGGCGGGGTTGATTGGATAAGAGCGAAGGCTCGATTCACGCCCGTAGTTCACAGGAGCTTATCTGCTACGCGTTTTGAGAATTTCCTCCTCCACGTGTTTTGAGCCTAAGGGTGATATCCGCGCTTTCTGCGCTTTAGTGTCGTACTCTAGCAGTCGCTCTTTGTGGTAGTCCTTCAAAATATTCTTCCGGAACATGGACTTCGTACTGTATTCAACCCACTCGAACAAATCGTCCTCGTTTACCCACCCCGGCTTTGAATGGAGTAGCAAAAGCGCCTGATCTCCCTTATCCATTTTTGGGTCTTGCACGCGTTTACCCTGACCCGTATCCCAGACGAGGGCAAGCTTACGCTCAACCAACACATCGGCGATCTCTTGGGCCTCCTGTGTACTGATGCCGTGAAACACCCGGACCAATTCTGCTAACGTCCAACTGGCCATACCGTAAACCACCGTCGCGTCCATAAAATTCGGGTTCACGTCGCCCCCAGCATGGCCCACGCCGCGATTACTCCGAATATCATAAAGAGCCACCAGCACTCTGGGAATTAATATCCGCAGACTTCTATCGCCGACGCGATTCGGGTCAGCGCTGGTATTTTCCAAATCCCGGCACGCCGTCGCCATGTTGCCAGGTTTTGACGGCTTCGATGCGTACGAATCTTTCAGCGTGCCGGCAATGATCGTATAGACAACTTCGCAAAACTTTCCGCCGTTTAGTTCGGATGGCTCCCAGCGCCGCTCGGCGAAATTCTCTCCAATCTCCTGATAGCTGTGAAGCAGGGGATCGCGAAGCTTTGGTGGGATCGCCGCAAGGACTTTAGATAAATCGAGCATTTAAGCTCCTTTCGTCATTTCCTTTATCAGTTCGGCCCCTTTCTTTAGCCCTGGAGACGTAAGCTTCCAGCCCTTTTCCTTGGACCCCGATAGGGCGTTTCCGACCGAATTCATGTACACAGCGTGATTAGCCTTGTTGTAACACCCGAGATCCTCGCAAAGCTTTCTCGCCGATTTGTCATCGAACGTCGGTTCGCCGGTCGCCAGCAATTGGGCCACCCCTTTCAGGATGTATGTCGCAATGGTCTGGTCTTTTGAGCTCTTACCGGGGATAGTCCCGCCGAGAACACTCACATTGCTACCGTCAATGTCGAAAACATGCTCCAATTGCACCTTCGTTAGGCCATTTTGCCTCATCCATACAGAGGCTTTGGTCGAAAGACCGGGGAACGAGCCCCCGCTTTTCGCGCCAGCCCCGTCTCCATCGCCACCATTTCTTCCACCTCCGGAGTCCATGTCTACATCGGCTTCGCCCAACAGTGTGAGTGACGCCTTGATCGCTTTCTGTCGCCCCTCAGAATCAAGAGGAGTCAGCAGCTTTACTACGTCCATGGTAACCTTTGTGATTTTTGCGGTGTTATCCGAGCTTTTTGACATTTCAATTCTCCCTTACCGCCACGGGTCTTTCTGATTGAAAAAAACGATTACATTATTCTACCACCGGCGTCAATGGAAGGATATGTGCAGGTAATATTTGGTCATTCTGATATGGACGGGACGGCGGGGGGGGGTGGCCCACTCAAGCCGTCTTTTGAAATCGGGGACAGGCGGGACGTTCCCCAGTTCTCCGAAGATTAGCGACGACCCGGACGTATCATAGGTCAAGGAGTAGGGAGCCGTGTCCACGCGTCAACACATCAATCGTCAACCCAAGGTTCACACTCAACTCGGCCGAGCCGCAGTCCAGAACTTTGCCGCCCGGATCTTTCTCGCCAACGATCGCATCAACCAGATTCTTATCGAACATCTTGACCCTGCCGCCTGGGGTGCCAAACCGCCGACAGCAAAACCGACAGCCAAACCGCCCGGCAAAAACCCCGGCAAAAACAAGACCCGCACCATTGCGGCGATCTTCACGCACATGCACAATGTCCGCTGCAAGTGGGTCAGGCTTACAGCTCCGCATTTGAAGATTCCGCGACAGCTCAACCGCGCCCGCTGCACGCCGCAGCAGGCCCGCGCGGGATTGGCCGAGAGCGCCGCTCGCTGCGCGGAGATGCTCGCTGAAGCGCTCGGCGGTGGTGGGGGCCGCGTCGAGAAGTTTCGCAGAGACGGCTGGGCTCGGCCTTGGCCGGTTGGCGTCGAAATGCTGTGCTACATGCTTTCGCACGAAGCCCACCATCGCGGGCAGGTGTGTATGCTCGCGCATCAGCTCGGATTCCCGTTGCCGAACGAGGTGGCGTCCGGGATCTGGAAT
>QIAR01000762.1 GCA_003225595.1 Acidobacteriota bacterium
ACAATTGACGCATACCTACCTCCTAAGCCTTTCCATCGGCCATAGGATTCGCCGCATCCCGCGGGGGATGCCTCTGTCTACCTGTGAAATTGGCTTTTGGCGCGGCTTTTGAAGCGCGCCCGCTTGGCCCAGCAGTCCCCATAGAGGCACCGCCGCTCGCTCATTGTGAAACGTAGGATCCTCCGTCGTGAGAAAACCTGAAGTCTGAACCTGAAGTCTGACGCCTGAAGCCCAAGCCTGAAGCCCGTTCTCTAACTGCATTTCTATTTGGGGTAATGGAAATAAACATTATGCTGCGAAGGGACGGGCACACCGTCCATTGTGGCCGGCTTGAAGCGCCAATTCTGCAACGCTGCAAGTACCTTCTCTTCGATGCCATAGTTTAATGATGCCAGGATCTTCGTCCCAACCACTTTCCCCTGTGCGTCGATCGTGACCTCCACGATTACATCGCCCTCGACGCCGGCTGGTATGTCCGACCTGGATATCAGAGGCTCCGGGAAAACGATTGGCAATGCAGGCTTCGCTTCGTAGCCCGTGAAGCGGCCTTCCGACAGAGACCCGAATGGCGAACCTGCACGAGCCGACTCAACGGGAATGTCGCTGGCCGGCTGCGTCGCAGGCTTCGAAGCTGAAGGTCCCAACTTGCGCTGCTGTCTTACCTTTGAAACAGGTGCCCTAAACTGTAGGTGCTCGGCCTTCGTGGAAGCGGACTGAGCGCGGTCCAATCCGTCCCTTGTCAGATAAACAACTTCGGTCGATGTTCCCCGGTTTCCAAAGGCGACGGCGGATGGAGTAACAAAGATCGGCTGGGGTCGTCGGACCAGCAGCCACAGAACGAGGCAGTGGATCGCAAACGAGACGACTAGCGGACCTCGCCTATAATTTGTGCGTTCCGGCTGCGCGAACATATAACCTCTGTTCCCGGATTGCTGAAGTCCGAAGCCCGCAACCGGAAGCCCAAGGCCCCAAGCCTGAAAGGTGAAGCCCTACGCCTGCCCTCAGCTCCCTACATACCGTGCATACAGACTGCGCGCCACCGCTGTGTCGGTCGTGCCTTTGATGATCGCGCGTCCATCTGGGAAAAGCGTCATCTCATACGGCTCGTGCCAGAACTTCAACACAAAATCATTGTGACGCACGGTGCCGTGGGGCTTCAGTCGATCACTCACTTCCGCGAAATCAACGGGCCGGTGCCGTTCGTGGATCTGCACCGAATTTCGCCCACACATTGTGATGTGCGGCTGTGCCTCTCCCGCCAGGTATAGGAACGCGCGCTTTCCACACACTCGGCATCCGTCACGCGGCGTTGAAGCCGCCACCTCCGCCTGCTCATTCTTCCAAACGTCAAACGACAGCAGGGTCTGGCGCAGCTTGTCCTCGGCACCCACGAGTAGCTTCAACGCCTCGGTCGCCTGAATCGAAGCCACCAGATTCACCGCCGAATTCAGAATGCCCGCAGTTTCGCACGTCTCAAAAGTCCCACGCGGCGGATCCGGGAAAATGCACGCCAGGCAAGCGGTTTGTCCCGGCAGGATATTCATAGTGATCCCGTAACTCCCGACAACCCCGGCATAGATCCACGGCACGGAATGTTTCACTGCATAATCGTTCACCAGGTAACGAGTCTCGAAGTTATCCGTCCCGTCAAGGATGAGCTGCATTCCTCCCAGCAACGCTTGAATATTCGCTGGAGTCAAATCGGACACTAGAGGCTCAACCACAATTTGCGAGTTAAACGCAGCGATCTTCCTTGCCGCCGCCAGCGCCTTGGGAATCGATTCAATCGAATAGAGCTTGACGCTGCAAGTTGCTCGCCTCAACGTAGTCGCGGTCAATAATGCGCAGTGTGCCCACGCCCGAGCGGGCGAGCAGCGAAGCGACCGCAGACCCAGTCGCCCCGCAGCCCACAATGGCTACACGTGCCATTTGGAGCCGCCGCTGCCCCTCCACACCGAGAAACAGCACTTGCCGCGAATAACGTTCCTCGAGTTCCAAAGACATCAATAACTCCAAGCCCCCGAACCATTATTATAGGTGCCGGTTCTGTTTGCGGCCGGATTCCCGCACAACGCTTGGTACACGCGCATTCATCGAACCATTTAAACGTGCAATCAGGCCGGCCTGCCTGGGCCGAGGAGTGTTTTTGCGAGTAAAGGGCGCGCTGGTCACAGTGTTGGCTGTGCTGGCCCTGGCGACGGCTACGGTTGCCTCGGACCTCCACGAAGGCCTTCCCGCGTTCTTGCTAGCGGCCCAGGAGCCAGCCCAATCGCAAACTCCCGGACCCGCTCCTGAGGGG
>QIAR01000002.1 GCA_003225595.1 Acidobacteriota bacterium
CACGAAGCCACGACCCATCTGCTTCATGATGAATTTATCGCCGAATGCTTTGACTGCATCGAGCTCGCCGTAGTGCCACGACCCCTTCAGGAATTGCAACATGAGCACGCGCATGCCCTGTCCAACCGCACGCAGCGCAGTACCCATGGCGGCAGTCGTTTTGCCCTTGCCCGGACCGGTGTTGACAATGATCAGACCACGACGAACGTCCTGCATAATGAAAGAATGTTCGATTGTACCTGTTCGAGGGGTTTTGCGGGCAAACACCCGCTTCCTCATCAATCAAAGCCCATTTCAGCTTGGATGTGCTCTTGGTTATGCGGCTAATGCCAATGTTTTTTTCAATTTTTGGGAACCAGGGCGTGTTGCGTAGCGTAGGCATCCATGAGCCGCTCTCTCATTTTTTAAAAAAGTGTAGAGGTCTCGGAATGAAACACAACAGGCTCTCATTGTTGATGTTGATCGTGGTCCTTTGCCTTGCGGCAAGGGCGCGGGCTGACGATACCAGGACACAAGTTAGCGTGCCGCTGCAGGCCAACTCCGGTGCCTCCCACGATCAGGATAGCATCCGCCAGATTCTGGAACTGGAGCGCCAGGCGAAAGATGCCTCGGTCCACCGAGACGCTGCTTTCGCTGAGCGCATGCTCACGGACGATTACGTCGCCATTACCCCACTGGGCCACGTAATCACCAAGGCTGACACGATCGCCGCCCGCAGGAGTGGCCAACTGCGGTACGATTCGATCGATATCAGCGATATGGTGGTACGCGTTTACGGCAATACTGCCGTGGTGACGGCGCGCGCGGAAGTAAGAGGCAAGGATCTCGGCGAGGAGTTCAACGGCCCGTACCGCTACACCCGAGTGTGGATTCGCCGGAGTGGGCATTGGCAGACGGTAAGCTATCAAGCTACGATCACAAGATAAAGCCGTTAACACCTCTAGCCGTTTAACTTCAGTTCGTTATCGCCCTTTGCAAACCTTCCCGAGGCAGGGCCTTAAACAAGTTTGGATGGGGCTTGTTCTTTTCAGTCCTAAGGTCTATTCTTTCTTGCCACATATCACAATCTTTCCACTGAAAGCAGGAGGTTACATGGAGAAGAAAATACTCACTCTGTTGTTCACGTTGGTGTTTGCCTTCTCGCTGTCAATGCCGCTGTTCGCGCAGGAGGGTACCAAAAAGGAGGAAGCGAAGGAGACTCCCGCCCAGGAGAAGGCTGAGAAGGCTGAGAAGGGGCAGAAGGCCGCGAAGCAGGCCCGCTGGGAGGGCATTGTCACGAGAAGCAATAAGGATAAATCTACCCTGACCGTTCGTCAGAGGAGCACGGGCGCCGAGAAGACGGTCCAGTACGACAGCTCGACCAAATGGACCAGCCAGGAGCATCACAGCAAAAAGGTCAACGACATTGATGCCAGCCAGGTTAAGGACGGTGATCGTGTGATCTGCATAGGCACTTACGACAAGGATGGCGTACTGCATGCGACTCTGATCTCTAAGCGGCTCACCAACTAGACGAGCTTCGTCCTGTGTCGCAGGTTGAAACAGTGGGAGCTTCACGAAACTGGTTCAACCTGGTTCGCAGCAATGGGTAAGAAGGCCGCCTAGTGTAGAAAGCTGGCCTCGGTGTGTTTGCATGCCAGGGCTTGAACTAAAAACTGTGCGCGCAGCACGCCCACCTACGGCATCTCCACTCTATGCCGCAGGTTCGGGGTGTCTTCCGAGTCGGGCACGGATTGCTCCGCTCCTAAAAGCCGCGCGGTAATTCGCAACGCTTCAACCTCTCTTTTCACCTTTAGCAGTTCCTGCTCTTTGATCCTGAGCACTTCAATGGGATTTTTCATGACACATCCTATGCTGTAATCATAAATTACGAGCCGGACTTTTCGGCTGATTGACTGTAAATTCCTGGGGCTCTCCCGAACACATCACGAAGGTGCAGTGTAAATTTGGCGAGCGATACGCACCCTAGTGTCCCAAATGATAAGGATGGCCCTTGAGAATGGTAAACGCACGGTAGAGTTGCTCCAGGAGCACGATTCGCGCCAATTCGTGCGCCAGCGTCATCTTGCCCAATGAAATTCTAAAAGCAGCAGCCTTTCTCGCCACATCGGTAAACCCGTCTGTCGGACCTATGGCGAACAGTAGCGGCTGTGGATTGCGATCCTGCTGATCTCTTATGAATTTTGCGAACTCCTCGGAGGATAGCTGTTTGCCGCCTGCGTCGATCAGAATTAAGCTATGCGCCGGCCGCGTGCCGCTCCTTTGCTTAAATCTCAGTAGCACGGTCTCATCGGCCAGTGTTAGCCCTTCCACTTCGGCATAGCGCGAAATTCGCTTCAAATAATCTTCGGTCAGCGCCTGGATGGCTGGGTCTTTGGTTTTACCGATCCAGGCAACTTTGATTTTCACGCGAAGAATTTAACCACAGAAGATGAACCACAAAGGACACGAAGGGACACAAAGGAGGTTCTTCAGAGCCAACGGCTCGGAACGCCGAATCGCCGCTTACAGCGCTTTCCTCGTGTGACTTCGGGGCCTTCGTGGTTGCATTTTTTCGGCTGTGACCCTCTGTGTCCTGTAGGGTTAAAGTTTCTTGCCCGAGCCGAACACCAAGACTGCGCCAAAGTTCACGTTGCTACCATCCCAGTACTCACGAATCGCTGCATGGACGTCCGCGTTTACGCGCTTCCACTCGTGCCTGGGGACTCGCTCCAGTAATGAACGAAATGGCACCGAGATCGATTGTCCATACTCCCAGACCTCCTCTACCGTTCCGGGCCAGGTCCAGGGAACGGTGCGTGTCTCTTCTTCCACCTCGGCAAACCCTGCTTTCCGCAATGCGGTCGAAAGATGACCGGGGGTGGAGAACTTGAATGGGTCCTGCGAACCCGGCGCAATCGCTGGTCCGCCGACGCGCTTCACGACCACACCCATGGTGCTTGACCAGTACGGCTGCTCAAATGGGCCCCACGCGAGAAAGCAGGCTCGCGCTCCAGGCCGGAGTACGCGGTGAACTTCCCTCAATGCTTTGTCGGTATCGGCGAAAAACATCACGCCGAAGCGGCAGGTCGCGAGATTGAAAGTATTGTCGCGAAACGGCAGCGCATGCGCGTCAGCCTGCTGTGTGGAAAAATTACTTAGCCCGCGTTGTTGTCCCCGCTCTCGGGCAACTTCCAGAAGCTCTGCGCTCAGGTCCACCGCCACGACTTGCCCCTCCGGGCCAACGTCGCCTGCCAGGCTGATCCCCGGCTCTCCGGTGCCACTGGCCAAATCCAGGACATGCATCCCCTGCTGCGGGCGAGCATACTCGACTAGCGCATCCGTCGCGGCGCGCCCCATCGCGGCCGACTTCATCTTCCATTTTTCCACAGCAATCAGCCGGTACGACGCGCCCCACTGCGGCTTGGAAGATTCGACGGGATTCATGGAAAATTTGGGAAAGTGTGATCAGAGATGTTGCCAGCAATGAACGCCTGCCGAACGCATGCAACCTGGTAGGCACGCCGAACCGTCTAGGCCCGCTTCCTTCTGCCACTCGTAATCATCGCGCGCTTCCGCTTGCCAGGACCAGCCGCAAGTTCGGCGAGGCCCAGCCGCTTGGCCGATTTCCACAGACGCTCCAGGTCGTAGTACTTGCGTGCTTTTTCCGAAAATACGTGCACTACGAAATCGACGTAGTCGAGTAGCACCCACTCGGCCTTCTTATAGCCTTCGACATGTGCGGGCCGCAAATCGGCCTTTCGCAAACGCTCTTCAACCTCATCAGCGATTGCCTGAATCTGCCGTGGGTTTGTCCCGCTGCACACCACAAAATAATCGGTAAATGCTCCAGCGGCCTTCTCCAGCTCCAGAACAGTAATCTCTTCGGCTCTTTTCTCCTGGCAGGCGCTGATTACCTCCGATACCTGACGCTTCAGATCGTTCTTTCTCATGCCTCATTAGTCGGCAGTCATTAGTCGTTGGTCTGTCATTGTAGCTGACCGGATCGGCCACAGCCAGCCCAGTCGACTTTCGTTTTCGGAATCCCCCTGGCCATCATTCCTCTCACTCGCAAGGACACTGCCGTTCCGCGACGACAAACGAGTAGCCAACAATGACCAAAGAGTTCAAGTTTTGTACAGCTCCATCTTCCTGATGTATTCCGCCACTGCCGGATCGAGAAATTTCTTCAGCGGCTTGCCTTTGGACGCAGCTTCACGGATTGCAGTTGCCGAGATGTCCTGATGCACGCCTTCCAGGAGATGCACTGTCGCTCCCGGAAGCACCAAGTCACCTTTTGCAGCCTGCTTGTGGAAGGGCTTGGTTACGGCGGCGGAGGGACGCAGATCCCCAGGCAACGCATTCGCCACATCCGCAAGTGAATATCCGGGGCGGCTGGCAACGATGAATTCGCATTCCTGAAACAGCGCTTCTGCTTCGTGCCACGTCGCAATCTCGCGAAATGCATCAATGCCGATCAGAAAAAAAACACGATCACTCTTTCGCAGCCTCTGTTTGAGTCGCCGCACAGTGTCGATGGAATAATTTGCCCCTGCCGGGGACTCATGTTCCTTTTGCCAGGCCGCCTTGCCGAGTGGACCGGTGACGACTGTTCCCGGCGCGTCCAGCAGCGACGGCAAGAATGACTTCACAGCAGCCGTCGCCAGCGCCACCATCGCATACCGATGAAAATACGACGAAAACGGCTGCCGCTTGTGGGGTGGGATGTTTGCCGGAACAAAGTAAATCCGCTTGAGCTCATAACGATCGAGGCTGGCGCGCGCCAGCGCGATATGGCCGCAATGAACGGGATCAAAGGTTCCGCCGAATAAACCTATATTCATGTGCGCTGTTCAGAACTGGTGGCTAGTTTCATGGTTTGTCCTCCCTGTTGCAAGTTTTTGTTCCATCTTGGCTGAAGATCGCGCCTTCCACAACCCGTCATGATATCCATATCGCTGCGCTGATCAGTTGTTGCCAAGATTCTTGCCCGGAACACTCGTCCATCTGGCGTGGGTCAATCGGGCAAGCATTGAGTGAACTACCGTAACTCGCCCATTTCGTGTTGGGGCAATAAGATTTCCCCTGTATGCGACTGAACCTCCCCCTTCTTCGCACACGGCACGTCCCTCCTGACCGCGCGCCAATCTTGCGCTACGGAGTGGCGGTCCTCAGCACCACTCTAGCTCTAATTCCCTCACTGCTTCTTGCGGACATCGTCGAAAGCCGACTTGTCGTCTTTGCCGTGGCTGTCATGGTTAGTGCTTGGTATGGAGGGTGGAAACCTGGGCTGGTAGCCACTTCTTTTGCCCTGACGGTGAGCTCATACTTCTCGCTTTCCGGCGAGCACTCCCCGACCGAATATCGTCGCGCGATCATTCACTTGTTTCTGTTTGTGATTGTCGCGGTGCTCATCTGCTGGTTCAATGCCGCACTGCGAGCGGCGCAGGAAGGTCTCCGCCGCTCCGAAATCAATTTCCGCTCCCTGGTCACCAACGCTCCCTATGGCATCTGCCGCTGTGATGCAAGTGGAACCCTGCTCGACGTCAATCCGGCGCTGGCTTCGATGCTTGGTTACAGCGGCGCAAAGGAGCTGATTGGCCGACATTTGGCCACGCTTTACGGGGATGCGCAACAGTGGTTCCAACTCGCCGATTATTTTCGCTCGCTAAAGGAGTTTAATGGCCTGGCCGCCGAATGGGTGCGGAAAGACGGCACCTCCACCGTGGTGCGCATTTCTGGCCGCAAGATCCGCGATGAGGCCAACGCGACCTCGTACGAGCTGTTCACTGAGGATGTCACCGAACGGCGTGCGCTCGAGCAGCAACTTCGACAGTCACAAAAAATGGAAGCTATCGGACGGCTCGCGGGCGGGGTCGCACACGATTTTAACAATCTGCTGATGGTGATCTCCGGGTATTCTGAGTTCCTGCTCGAGCGCCTCGGCCTTGATGCCGCCTTGCGCGGCCCCGCCCAGGAGATCGCTAATGCTGCGGAACGGGCCACTTCACTTACTCGTCAGCTTCTGGCCTTCAGCCGCAAACAAATGCTCGCACCCAAGGTCCTCGACCTCAACGCCGTGGTCACGGAAAACCTAAAGATGCTTAACCGGCTGATAGGCGAAGATGTCGATCTAGTTATGGTCCCTGGCACCGACATCGGCGCGGTGAAAGCTGACCCCGGCCAAATCGAGCAAGTCATCATGAACCTCGCAGTCAATGCGCGCGACGCCATGCCTCAGGGCGGGAGACTCACCATCGAAACTGCCAACGCCACGCTCGACGAAAGCTATGCGCGTTTCCACGCTCCAGTGACGCCCGGCGAATACGTCATGCTTGCCATCAGCGACACCGGTTCGGGCATGGACTCGGAAACGCAGTCGCACATCTTCGAGCCATTTTTCACCACTAAGGGTCCCAAGGGAACCGGCCTGGGCCTCTCGACCGTGTACGGCATTGTCAAGCAAAGCGGCGGCTATATCTGGGTCGACAGCGAGCCCGGCAAAGGTACGACCTTCAGAATATATCTGCCGCGTGCCACCGAAACTGGTGAGCAACCCGCTTCACAACCCACTGTTGCTGCAGTAAGGCCTGACCGCGGCATGGAAACCATTCTGCTAGTGGAAGACGAATCCAACCTACGCAGGCTGGTCCGCCAATATCTGGAGAACCAGGGCTATGTGGTTCTCGAGGCCGCGGGCGGCGCTGCTGCTATTCACCTTGCAGTTGTACACACCGGCCCCATTCACCTGCTGTTGACCGACGTCATCATGCCGGGAATGAACGGGCGCGAACTGGCGCAACGCATTTCTTCGCTGCGTCCGACCACGAAGGTGCTTTACATGTCGGGCTATACGGAGAATGCGATTGCTCACAACGGCACTCTGCATGCCGGTATCACCCTGCTTCAGAAGCCCTTTACGCTGCCCGCACTCAAGCAAAAAGTGCGGGAGATGCTCGATTCCGAACTGCCCACCCAGGAGGTGATTATGCCTGCTCGCAAATCCGAACCAGCTCAGGCCAAGAGTGTGGGACGCAAAATCCCTGCCTTCCGCGCCCAGCGTTTCAATCTTCAACTACCGCTGCGCTATCGCCGCTTGGGCGAACCGGGCTGGCGAAAGGGAACTACAGAGAACATCAGCCGTTCCGGCCTGTTGTTCCGCGCCGAAGAAGCACTCCAACCCAATGCTCAAGTGGAAATTAATCTGGTGCTGCCGGTTGAGATCGCCGGCCTCGCCGCAACCGAAGTTGTCTGCCGCGGCGAAGTTGTCCGGTCCGTCCAGGCAGGAGCTGAGTCAGTGAGCCCAGCGCTGGCAGCAAAGATTTTGCAATATCACTTCCAGCACGGCTCCCAAATGCCGCACGCTTAGGGAGTGGTCAGTGGTCGGTGGTCGGTGATCACGCGTTTAGCGGTCTTCAGTGATCAATAGCTAGCAGTCGTAGAAGTATCTGGCGCCAACCGAGTCGCGAGCAGTGCCGACTTTCAGGGTCGAAGAGCGGTCTGTGGGCAGAATTCAGCATCGAACAGTAAATCACCTAGCAAGCAGAGCTAGGGCGGCCATTCATGCCAGCCATACGCGTTTTCTCTGTACTCTCTGCGGGAGCTTGGCGATCTATGCCGTTTAAGATTTTTCGGACGCTTGCAGTGCCCTCTCCCGCAACTCCTCTACCTTTTTTGCCATCGCGTACTTCAGCTCCTCAATACCTTTGCCGGTCACGGCGGATATCGAATACAGCTCGGCTTCGTGGTTCTTACAATACCGCCTTAACTTCGCCAGCTTATCTTTATTTGCCACGTCGGTCTTCGATGCCGCTATGATTATCGGTTTTTCTTCCAGGTCCGCGCCAAAGCTCTTCAGCTCATTCAGAATGACTTCGACATCTTTCGCCGGATCCGGCCTCCCACTGCCCTCCGAAACATCCACCAGATGCACCAGGAGCCGCGTACGCTCGATGTGCCGCAAAAATTGCGTTCCCAATCCGGCGCCGGCGTGCGCACCTTCGATCAGCCCTGGGATGTCAGCAACTACAAAACTCTGCTCATCCGGTGCCTTGCCCACCACGACCACCCCCAAATTCGGCTGCAAGGTTGTGAATGGATAATCGGCAATTTTCGGGCGCGCCGCCGAAATGCATGAGATCAGCGTCGACTTTCCGACGTTAGGAAACCCTACCAACCCCACCTCCGCGAGCAGCTTCAGTTCCAGCCGGAAAGTCCGCTCCTCACCCGGGTGGCCATCCTCGTGTTCGCGAGGAGCCTGGTGTGTCGAGGTCGCGAAGCGCGCGTTGCCGCGGCCCCCGCGTCCGCCTCGGGCGATCACAATCCGCTCATCTGGACGGGAGAAGTCGTGAACCTTTTCACCCGTATCGGAGTCATAGACGATCGTGCCCACTGGGACCTTCAGCACAACATCCGAACCCTCACGCCCTTTGCGGTTCGAGCCCTCTCCGTGTCGACCGCGCTCAGCCTTGTACTCCGGATTAAAGCGGAAGTGCACCAGCGTGTTGTGGCGCTCGCTCGATTCCATAATCACGTCGCCACCCTTGCCCCCATCGCCACCGGAGGGCCCACCGCGCGGAACGTACTTCTCCCGGCGGAAGGCGACGCACCCGTTGCCGCCGTCGCCCGCCTTGACCCGAATTTTCGCCTCGTCAATGAACATCACATGCCAGGTGATACTTGTCAGTGGTCAGTGGACAGCAACCCAAAACGCGTAGGGTCTCATGGGAGATTATCCGGCACAGGCCACATAGGCCAAGACGCGCTCGTCAGGGCGGCCGAGCGCAAGCTCGGCTCGATTGAACATTCAAACGTGAAAAAAGCCTCGTCCGACGACGAGGCTGGGGGTAACGTATGACAAACCACTCCGCGACCGCTGCGTTGATCTTTCCGAATACAGATCTTTAAGATGCGATTAGGCCTTGGCTGTTTCCAGGGGTTCGATCATCACGAACTTTCCCATCGCTCCCTTATTGAGGAACTTGATGCGTCCGCTGACTTTGGCAAAGAGGGTGTCATCTTTGCCGCGACCCACGTTCAGCCCTGGCTTCACGCGAGTGCCACGCTGCCGCACGATGATAGTTCCACCTGGCACAACTTGCCCGCCGAATGCCTTGAATCCCAACCGCTGCGAGTTGGAGTCGCGTCCGTTTCGTGAACTGCCCAATCCTTTTTTATGTGCCATAAATCAGCTTCCAGTTCTCGTTCTCAGTTGGGTCACTCAACATGCCGACATCCTGAGCGACCTTCAGTCGCGAACGACCTTGCGCTCTCTGTATCTTGGCATTGCCGACAAGTGGTGAACAGCGGATCGATCCCTATTTCTTCCTTTTCGGCGCAGGCTTCTTGGTAGCCGACTTCTTCGCGGTCTTCTTCTTCGCCGACGGTTTGCTTGCCTTCGCCTTAGGCTTCACTTCGCCGCCAGCCTCAATCTCCGGAGCCGCCTTCTTCAGCTGAGCTACCTTCGTCTGCGGCTCGGGCGCGGTGAATGACTGACCATCAAAAGCAATCTCCGTAATGCGGACGGCCGTGAACGGCTGGCGATGTCCGCGCAAACGTTTGTACTGCTTTTTGCGCTTGTAATGGAAGACCAGGATCTTATCGTAGCGGCCTTCCTCAACCACCTCGCCGACTACGCGCGCCTCCGACTGCGGCCGGGCGATTTCACCCTCGGCACCCGAGACTGCCAGCACATCGCTGAACTCCAGCTTCCCATCAGCGCCAGCGCTCGTTTTTTCCACTCGAATTACGTCCCCGGGGGCCACCCGGTACTGCTTCCCACCGGCGCGGATGACCGCGTACATACCTATGCCTCCATTAACTCGAATCCTCCGCGCACACCTGCGCGGTTGGGAAATTTGCAAGTTTGCTGTCTGTGCTTGCTCTTTCCGCAGCGGTTCTTTATCCGAGAATGCGGTCCGAGAACGCGGGAGCCCAGAACGGTTCCGCCGGTACAGGCAAACATTGTCATTTTATCGTGCGTTGTGGAAATCGGTCAAACCAAAAGCGGGAAGCGGGATTACTCGCCAGTTGGAAACCGACATTCCGTCGGTCGCAGGTTGGCGTATCGCGGAGAATTAATTCGCCGATCTGGCCTGCGGCGCATAATACCCCTTGCGAGCGTGCACGCGAAAGCGTTTACGAAGTTTGTGCGCGATGATCTCAATGGGACGATAGCGCCCGTTCTCCCGCAGATCGCTCGGGCGATAGGAAAGCGCATACCGGTTTCGCATCTCTTCTTCGATGGACGTAAATGCCTTCACCACGTCTCTGGCGCTGTTGGGGGAAAACATGCGTCCTCCGGTCTGGAGCGCCAGTTCTTTAAGGACTTTATCTCCTGGTCGAGTGGTGCCGGAGTTGTTGGTGCTAATCGTGTATACGGTGACTTCCTGGCGCTGCGCGGTCTCGATCACTTGCTCAAGTTTCGCTTTGCTGGCGTTGTCCTCACCATCGCTGAGCACGACCATGGTGCGGGCCATGGGTTCGTCTTCCCCCGTACTTGCCAGTTTTCCGCAGGCACTGCGGACGGCATCATAGAGCGCGGTTCCGCCTTCCGAGCGTAGAGCGGAAACACCCGCCGCCAACTGCTCGGGATCATCGCTGTAATCTTTCGTGAGATTTGTGTGGTCGGAAAAACCCATCACGAAAGCGCGGTCCATCTCCGGCCGCACGATCTTCCTCAGGAAGCGGGAGGCGGCCTCCTGCTCGAAACGGAAGCGATAATGTATCGAGTTGCTGGTATCCACCAGTAATCCCATTCGTAGTGGCAGGTCGCGTTCGTGCCCAAACGCCGAAACCTTCGCCGGTGGCTTGTGGTTGTCGGTTACATTGACGTCTGCCTGAGTGATGTCGTCCACAAATTTGTGTCCGTTAGTCACCGTAAAAAAGACTGTGACCTCATCCACTCGCTTGCGAATAGTCCATGGATCCGCAGTGGATCCAGCGGAGGCATATGAGGTACCTGGCGGGTTGAATGTGCCGCTATTGAGCGTTCCGGGCAGCGTCGCGCCCAGACATCCTGCGCAATCCTGGGCCAACGGCGCGGGACCTCGGAGCAGAATCAGAGCTAGGATAGGAAAAAACCAGGAGAAGGAAACTTTCAGACTGCGCCGATGGAAGGTCATAACCAGCCCCGCTCAGCACTCCGCAATTGGGTGGTGGAGCATGATAACTCCGAAAACCCCGAGGCGGAGCACCATAATTTGCTTGGGGACGATACGTTCCCGAATCGGCCCGAGAAAGACGAACGGACACTTGGAGTAGTTGCGCCGCGTCTCTGAGATGCTGGAACTTTCTTGAGGTTTGGCCAGCTCACAATTTATTAGTAGGAATGCTCTAGCGCCGTGAGTGCCACGGTTGTTCCCGCCATCAAAAGTAGCACTCCAGGTCTGGCCGCAATTGATTCCCGGTGGACGGTGGGTTCATCGGGCTCGACGGGATATACTTCCTCCTGCGAAAATTTAGGAATCCACTTCGCTCGAAAGCGCACCTAATGTTGCTTGATGGTTTTTCTCCCGCCTTGTCCAATAGTCTTAGGGGCGGGCGTAACCCGGCTCGCGGTTGCAAGCAAGTCTTCCAGCCAGGCGGAGGTCAGGCATGCGTGACGATGATCCGAATCAGAACGAAAAGGTAGACGAACGCTCCGGCGTTTCCCGGCGCGACTTCCTTAAAATTTCCAGCATTTCGGTAGCTGTGCCACTGGTGACGGGACCGAAGGTCGTATTTGCAGCGGGCGAGCAGGTGCCAGTCCACGGTCCGGGCAAGGTGCCGATGGAATTCACCATAAACGGCAAGAAGCATAAAGCCGACCTGGAGCCTCGGGTCACGCTGCTCGACGCCTTGCGCGACGAGTTCGATCTCACAGGCGCCAAGCGCGTCTGCGATCGTGCCGAGTGCGGCGCTTGTACTGTGCTGATGGATAACAAGGCTGTCTATGCCTGTTCTGTATTGGCCATCGAAGCCCAGGGCAGGCAGATCGCTACGGTCGAGTCGCTGATGCAGGGGGACAAGCTGCACCCCGTCCAGCAGGCCTTTGTCGATAACGATGCCTCGCAGTGCGGCTTCTGCACGCCAGGGTTCGTTGTCGCCTGCAAAGCTTTTCTGGATAAGCATCCAAACCCCACGCCGGAGGACATCCGCCGTGGGCTCAGCGGCAACCTTTGCCGTTGCGGAACGTACCATGGCATTCAACTGGCGATCGCGCAACTCGCACAGAAAGGAGCATGACCTATGGCGGACTACGGTTGGCCTGATGCAGAACACCGAACGCTAATCGGCAAGCGTATTACGCGCGTGGACTCCCCGGTCAAGGTCTCCGGCCAGGCCAAATACACGTACGACGTGAAGCGCCCGGGAATGCTCTTCGGCAAAATTTTGCGCTGTCCCTACGCGTACGCGAAGGTGGTGAGCATCGATGCCAGCGCCGCCGAAAAGATGCCTGGGGTGAAGGCCATACATATCATCCAGGGTCCGAATTCGACCATTCATTGGGCGGGCGATGAGGTCGTCGCTGTCGCCGCGGTGGACGAACCCACGGCCGAAGACGCCGTCCGCGCGATAAAGGTGAAATACCAGAAGCTCTCTCACCTGGTGAGCGATGCCGAGCCCCCGAAAGGCGCTGCGCAAGCCCAAGGCCCGCTGAGCATGGACGACATCGATGACATGCTCGACAATCAGGTTCCAGCGCGTCAGATGGTCGAGCAGATCCAGCAATACGGCATTACTTCTAAGCCGGATGAGGGCACGCTGAAGGGCTTACAAGAAGATGGTGCTACCGATGAAGTGATTAAGGCGATCCGCGCGGCAACCGTGCATCCCGAGGCTGGCAGCAGGCCAAAGTCCAACTATCAGAAGGCTGCGGCGCAGACGCTGGGCGACGGGGAGAAAGCCTTCGCTCAAGCCGAAGTTATCTCAGAAGGCTTATATGGCGTCCCCGTCATTACCCACTGCTGTCTCGAGAGTCACGGCTCCACTTCCGAGTGGACGGATAATGACCACCTGCTGGTTCACATGTCCACACAGAATGTTTCGGGCATTGCAGGTCAGATGGCTGAGCCGCTGAAAATTCCAGCCACTAACATCCGTGTGCATCAGGATCACATCGGAGGCGGTTTCGGCAGCAAGTTTTCTCCCGATCGTTGGGGAATAGCCACCGCGGAGGTCTCGAAGAAAGCCGGCGGCAAGCCCGTGCGCATCATGCTTGAGCGCGATTCAGAACTGAAAGTTGCGGGTGCGCGCCCTTCTGCGTATGCGCGCGTTAGAGTCGGCGCAAAAAGAGACGGCACCATTGTCGCTTGGCAATCGGAGTCATGGGGGACGGGTGGTCCCGGCGGCGGCGGCATGCCGCCGATTCCCTATGTCTTCAGTATTCCCAACCAACGCAAGGAACACACGGCCATTCGCAACAACATCGGTCCGGCTCGAGCCTGGCGGGCACCCAATCACCCGCAGGCAGCCGTGATCACGATGTGCGCCCTCGATGATCTCGCGGCCAAGCTCAACATGGATCCCCTCGACTTCTTTCTGAAGAACATCGAGCTGGGCAAGCCGCGGCAGGCCATCTACACCGAAGAACTGGGTATCGCTTCGGACCTGATGGGTTGGAAGCAGAAGTGGCATCCACGTGGTCAGAACAAATCCGGCAACCTCGCGCGCGGCGTCGGTCTTTCGCTGCATACGTGGGGCGGACGCGGCCACGCCAGCGACTGCGATCTGACTATTCATCCGGATGGCTCGGTGGATATCAAGATGGGTTCGCAGGATCTCGGAACCGGAACGCGAACCTGCATCCTGATGGTTGCGGCCGATACCCTCGGTATTCCGATGGACACGATCAGCCTGCAAATTGGGGACACGATGTATCCGCCTTCCGGAGGTTCCGGCGGCTCGACCACCATCGGTGGCGTGAGTTCTTCCACGCGACGTGCTGCTGTGGACGCGCGCGAGGGGCTCTTCGCTAAGGTGGCGCCTGCACTCAATGCTCAGCCGGCAGAGTTGGAATCTATAAACGGAACGGTGCGAGTAAAAGGCGATTCCAGTCGATCGCTGAGCTGGAAGGAAGCTTGCTCGAAGCTTGGTGCCATGCCACTTACCGTGCGCGGTAAGAATCCCGACAAGAGTAAACCACCCGACCTCACCAACAGCGGCGTGGGGGGCGTGCAGATGGCCGAAGTCGAAGTCGATACAGATACCGGCATCGTTAAGGTGAAAAAGATGGTGGCGGTGCAGGACTGCGGTCTCGTCATCGACGTCAAAACCGCGGAGAGCCAGTGCCACGGAGCCCTGATTATGGGCATCAGCTACTCGCTCTTCGAAGAAAAAGTCATGGACCCGACCACCGGTCGCATGCTCAATCCCGACATGCAGTATTACCGCTTGGCCGGCCTTAATGATATCCCCGAGCTCGTGGTTCACATGATGACCGGCAAGGGCTACGACGAGCGTGGCGTGATCGGTCTGGGCGAGCCACCCGTGATCTCGCCCGGTGCAGCAATCTCGAATGCGGTGGCGAATGCGATCGGAGTACGCGTGCCGTTTCTCCCACTCACCCCAGACCGCGTGCTAGGGGCATTCCAGAAAGCAGGTGCGTAATGCGATCTTTTGAATACGTAAGTCCGACAACGAAAGCGCAAGCCGTCAGCCTGCTTGCCGGCAATTGGGGGCAGACAGAAGTCTTCGCTGGTGGCACCGATTTGCTGGCGCTGATGAAAGATGACGTCCTCGCTCCCAAACGCCTGGTGAATATTAAGCAGATTAAAGACCTCCAGGGTGTCACTTACAACGCTCAGGGATTGCGTGTCGGCGCACTAACCAATCTCGGTGAACTAGCTGATGATGCGAACGTGAAGAAGAATTATCCTGCGCTGGCCGAGGCGCTGATCGAAGCGGCTAGCCCGCAGATTCGAAATATGGCGACTCTCGGCGGGAACCTCTGTCAGCGGCCACGCTGCTGGTATTTTCGTAACGGTTTCGGTCTTTTGCCCAAAGACGAAACCGGCAAAGAACTGATCATAGAGGGTGACAACCGGTATCACGCGATCCTCGCCAATGATGGCCCAGCGAAATTCGTCAGCCCCTCGACTATCGCGCCGGTGCTCATCGCGTACGCAGCGAAGATCCGGCTCGAAGGGCCAAAGGGGAAACGGGAGCTTCCGCTGGAAAAGTTCTACGTTGTTCCAAAGACGGAAACCGAGCGCGAGCACGACCTGCAGCCTAACGAGATCGTAACCGAGGTGGTCGTCCCCCCTGCGACGGACGCCAAGGCCGCGCACTACGAAATCCGTCAGAAAGAAGCGTTTGACTGGCCACTTGCGGTTGCCGCCGTCGCGCTAAGGATGAACGGCTCGAACGTTCAATCCGCACGCGTCGTAATGGGATACGTTGCGCCCGTGCCGTGGATTTCAATGGAAGCGGAGCAGGCTCTGAGTAGCCAGAACATCAGTGAGGACACAGCGCAGAGAGCCGCCGCAGCCGCATTGAGGAATGCCAAGGCGCTTTCGCACAACTCGTATAAAGTCCAGCTTGCGCGCGTGGCTGTAAAACGTGCGCTTTTGAAGGCCGCGTCTGGAGGTGCCGCGTGATTAGCGAATTCGATCGCTTCAACACCAATCATCCGAATCTCTGCCCGGCGCTGCGCTGGAAAGGGCAATTTGTACTTTCCCAGCCCGATCCGACGGTGCCACGCTCGAATGATGGCTTGTTCTGGTGTATCCACACGCAGACTTGCATCGGTCCGGACGGCGAGCTTGCTGAACCGGGCAATTGCAGCTCAAAGACCCGCGTCTGCCACAACACTGGAAAATGCGGATAGTGATCCACTCGGGGGGACGGGCGATGACGGCCATTCCTCTATCGTAAGTGTGGGTTCTGTCGCTAGTCGTAACCGCGGCTGATAGCTGAGAGCTGACGGTCGACTAGTGTATCTTTGCGTATTCCGCCTTGGCTTGCTCTAGCAGAGGAATATCGGGGTCTGCATCCTTCCACAGAGCAAAAAAGTCTTGATATGCAATTCGGCAACTTGACTTATTGCCCTGTAACGCGTAAGCCCGGCCCAAACCCAAGTGGGCAAGGGAAGAAAGAGGGTCGACATCATGGGTAGGGGTGAGATCGAGAATCTTCTGGAATGCCTCCGCCGCCTCCTTGCCCTGTTTCGCCTGCAGATAAGCCATGCCCCTTTCGTAGAGCACACCGGAATTGATGTGCGCATAGACCATGGCACCGTCGAGCAGGTCCATAGCTTTGGCCGGATGATTGTGGTTCATCTCAACAATTGCTTTGATCATCGGTACGGAGACGTACTGCACAATCGTGTCGTAAGGGCGCTGGGCTGCAAGATCATTAACGATTTTCAGCGCCCGGTCTTCTTCGCCTTGTAGGGCGAGAACAACAGCTACATTCGGGGCCACTTTTTCAGACTGGAAGTCTTTTATCGCCTGGTTAGCCGCAGCGAGGGCTTGTGAGCGGAAACCGAACACAGCTTCCCAGACCGCCTGCTGGGCCCGTCCAGCTGCCGCACTCTCTCTAAAGTTTGCCTGTTTGGCCATCTCCTCGGCCTTTGCCTCAAGTACCCGTGCCTGCTTTAGCTGTCCGTGGTACTCGGCGAGTGCGATCCGGGTGCCGACCACGATGAATGCTCCCTCCGGGCCCCCGGTCCTGGTAAGCTCCAGTTCACGCTCCATCGCGGCCGGATCGTTCTGGTTCCACGCAAGTCCCGCCAACATGTAATGGAGCATGGTACTCTTGGGAACGTGCTTCAGACCGGCATTCAACGTGGCTTTCGCCTCATCCAGGCGGTTCAACCCCGCATAAGCTTCGGCCAGATTCGTGTAACCGTTGACGCTGTCCGGATCAGTCTCGACCGCCTGGCGCGCGTTGTCCAATGCGTACTCAAATTGCCCGAGCTGGTTGTAGATGCTGGCCAGGTTATTGTAGGGAAGGAAGTCGCGAGGGTAGGTCTGCTTGTATAGCTCAAGGGCGGTGATCCCCTTCTCTAATTGACCCGAATCGCCGTAATAATGCGAGGTGATGTAGAGCTTCTCCCGCTCGCTTGCTCGGTCCCGTAGTTCGAAGGCTTTTTTCCGGTATTGCTCGGACAATTCGCTCTGCCCCAGGTTGTTGTAAACCGCACCCAGCCGCGCGTATGCCATGGCGAAGTTTGGATCGAGCTCAGTGGCTCTCTGGTAATCGGGAAGCGCCGCCATTTCCTCCCCGGCGTTGTGCTTGGTGTCGCCCAGGGACAGAACCTTCAGAGCTTCAAGAGATGACGTTGTCGCCTCCGACAAAGGCTTGTCGTACTTCTCCACCGAGTTCAGCGATTCGCCCAACTTGCCCCGAAGCCGCGAGCCAGCTTTGTGCAAAGCGTTGAGCACCTCTTCTTTACTATCGGCTTGAACCTGTTCGCGTGCCAGCGAATCGCCATTGGACGCGTTCACCGCTTCCAGCGTGATGACATATTGGCTGCCCAGGCTGGCAATGGAACCGGTAAGCATCGCCTTGATCCCGTCACGCAGACAAATTTCCCGGCCGACTTCAGTTGTAACCCGATGCTCGGGCGATCTCCCCATGAACTGTAGTGTCTGCCGCACCTTCTGTTCTGGAAAAACATTCAAGTACGGGGACTGAGTCAGATCCACTGCCAATGCCTTTTTGAGGGTGCCATCGAAAACAGGGTCGGCCGTAGTGTTGACGAAGTCGGTCACCAAGATGGCATCTTTTTCCGTTAGCGCGCGGCCATGCCGGGTGAACAAGAAGACCACTGCAACCACGATCGTCAGCAGTGCAGCAGCAAAGGCGAGCTTGCCAAGCTTGCTCCTCTGCGATTGCGATCTTCCCCACCTGGTGCCCGGCAAATGCCGTGTTTGGGAGCGCCGGAGTGTTGCCCCGTCAGAAGTCGTGGCAGGAATCGTTCCCGACCCGGTGTCCCGCTTCAACCGCTTCAGGTCGGCACGCACCTCCGCTGCGCTCTGGTAGCGCAGGTCGCGATCCTTCTCAAGCAGCTTGTTAATGATCTCTTCCAGCTTTGGTGGAACGTCCGGGTTCAGCCGCACGGGGGCTACCGGCGCGCGGTTCAGGATAGCTTCGAAAATCACCGCCGATGTGTCTCCGCGAAAGGGAACTGCGCCGGTTGACATTTCGTAAATGACAGCTCCGAATGAAAACAGATCGGTGCGCGTGTCCAATTCCTTGCCGCGGGCTTGCTCGGGCGACATGTAGGCAACCGTGCCCACAGTCGAACCGGGGCTGGTGAGAAGACTGTCGTCCACTGTCACCGCATTGCCGATCATTGAGGCGCCTAAAACCGCCTGGGGTTGCAGGGCGTGTTTCGCCAGCCCAAAATCGAGGATCTTTACCCGACGCCGGTTTGTCACAAAAATATTCGCTGGCTTGATATCGCGATGAATGATTCCTTTGGCGTGCGCAGCTTCCAGAGCGTCGGTCATCTGCATCGAAAGTTCGAGCAACAGCTCGGCTTCCATTGGTTGGCCATCGATGCGGTGCTTCAGTGTCTCACCTTCGAGCAGCTCCATCGCGATGAAGTGCCGCCCATCAGCCTGACCGATTTCGTAAATAGTGCAGATATTCGGATGGTTGAGCGCGGATGCAGCCCGCGCCTCACGCTGAAAACGTTCCAATGCCCCAGAATCCCTCTCGAGCTCGGGTGGTAAAAACTTCAGCGCGACGTGGCGGCCGAGACTCAGGTCCTCCGCTTCATACACCACCCCCATGCCGCCACCACCCAGTTGCTGTAATACGCGGTAATGAGAGATCGTCTGACCAACCATAAGCAAGGCCACCCGGACAACTAATCGATGGTAGGTTTACCGGGGCGTTCAAGTCAACGCTGCCCGGGGACGAATCTGGGGCGAGTGTCCGCTAACGCATTTAGACAGTGTGCATTTCGACCGAGCCCTTTCTTTCTCTTGCTTCCTGCGGGACAATAGAAGCATCCAAATGGGGACGAGGAGTTGTCCTATGCGTAATTGCCTGGTTGTTCTCGGCGTGTTTTTATCGCTTTCAACCTCTCTTTTCGCGCAGCAGATTCGCGGCGATTACCTGGAGACACGTAGCGCCGATGTTTACACCGGCCAGTGTTTCGCTAACGGCGAGGTGAACCTGGTGGGGAATGAGGCCATTCTCGCCTGGCATGTGCAGAGCGGAAATTGGGATGGTGTGCCGCTCGAAGGCCTGACCGTAGCGGCTGCGGTGCGCGCCAACGGCACCCTCGGTGATCCTTATGAGGATCCATATCCCGCGAAATCAGTGCTCTTGGTGGATGATCAGGCGAACCCGCGACAACGCGCTGCGTTACTAGACTTCGCCAAACATATGGGAGGCGATCTGCTGAACCATGTGGAGCAGGTTGTTCCCGTACCGATGGAATTGGTCGTTAATCACGAGCAGCACGGTGTCGCTATGTTGCGCGCCGGTCAGTTCGCTATCGTCCAGACCCGCTCGATCGGGGAGAAAGACCATCTCTGCGGAAATGAAGTGACCTTCTATCCGCCGCTGACGCAGTTGGCGCACTCCATGCCAGCGGTCGCGCTGACTGACTCGTACAGCGGCCCTGGACTCGGCGTTTCGTGGGACCTGCACGGGAAGCGCAGCGCGTTCGTGGGGGCGTTCGCTCGCTAGTCAAACTGAAGGCGGACTCGTTTCGAGAGCTTCAGTTCCTCTGTTTTTCGAGAAGACTTGCGCCTTTCACGGTTGTGCGCGGGTCTGTGACCTTCAAAGACGGGTCGCGACCCCTCCCCACATGATCTCGGCATTGAGAGAGTAAATCGTGCGCAACAGTGTCGCCCCATTCCTGCTTTTCTGCTTAATGTCAGTCTCCTTGGTCTGTGCAGCGCAGAACGGCAAGGTAGAAACCATTGGTCTGCCTCCCGAACCGGATCTCCTGCAATCGGTACGCCAGGTACTTGAACCGAAGGGCTATCGCGTAGCACTGGACGATGGCAGCGTGGCCTGCGAGTTATGGCTGCGCAAGAGCGTGCCGTCGCAACCAAAGAAAGATGTACAGGGAGCGATTTATACAGAGCTAGGCGAGTCAACGCTGGTTGGGGTGCTGCACTTTCCGCAGGCCTCAACGGATTATCGCGGACAAGCCATTCCCGCCGGCTTCTACACCCTGCGCTATGAACTGTTACCTAACGACGGCAATCACCTTGGCGCTGCTCCCAATCGCGACTTTCTATTGCTCATCCCGGCGGGCTCGGATGCCGATCCCAACGTGGGATTCAAGCTGCAAGAACTGGTCAATCTCAGCCGTAAAGCAACCGGAACCAAACATCCGGGGCCACTAAGTCTTGTGCAAGCGGGGGCGGGCACGGCGGCGGCGGTGTCGAAGGATGACCAGGAGCATTGGACTTTTTCCGGCGGAATGAAACTGGACTCGGGGCAGGATGTCCCTTTCGCGCTGGTAGTGAAGGGGACGGCGCAGCAGTAATTCGTCCTCGATTTCCGGGCTTGGTTTTTAGCAGGCTAAATACTATGCGCAGAGCCTGCCGCCAGCAGGGCCACAGGAAAATTCTGAAAGATATCGCGAAGATGCAACACCCTTGAGAGGCCAGAAGGGCTGGCCGTTATTTTTTCTCTTGTGAAGATGTTCAGCCACTGCTTCGGGGAACTCTTGGGGAGAGCAATCGTGCTTTTCCCCCAAACATTGTCGCCGAGCGGGGGCTGCCCAGGTGAGATCAGTCTTGTGAGCAGCCTGGGTACTGCAATTAGACACCAGCTACGTTTCCAGCGGCGCGCAAACGCGCAGACACTTTCCTTTTGGTTGCCTGAAGGTTCTATGGGAAGATAGTCACCGTTCAGAAACAATCCAGCATTGGCCACGCGAAAGCTCAAGGCTTTTAAGACGATGTACAGCTTGATTCGGCCATCCTCCCAATGTTCCAGCAAATCGCGGAAACACTGAAAAGTGCACTGTCGTTTTTTTCTGAGTTCTTCCGCCATCCGCATGCGCTGGCTAAAATCGACGGGACCACGATTGTCGGGATCCACCAGACGCAAGTCCCACAGTTCTGATCCCTGATAAAGCTCGGGCACACCCGGGAAGCCAATTTTGATCAGCACCTGAGCCAGGCCGTTCAATGCGCCCCAATACGCAACGTCTCTCTGGAACCGCAAGAAGTCCTTCAGAAATTCATTGTTGCCGGATTCGTCTGTGATCGCTTCCACAAAATCCACCAGTGCCTTCTCATGGCTGACGTTGGGTACGGTCCACTTGGTATGGACCATTGCGTCACGAGTCGCTTTTATGATGTAGTCCTGCAACCGCCGCCGAAAATTGGGGACCTCATCCCTGCGAAGAGGCCACGCCCCGATCATTGTCTGATAGAGAAGGATCTCTTCGTTGGGCGTAGGAACGTGTGTTCCGTTGGCTATTCTTTTTCTTTTCTCATTCAAACGGCGCCAGCGGACAAGGTGCTTCTCCCATTCTGAAGGAATCTCTGAAAGCACATCGATTCGGGCACGGACGTCCTCGGCTCTCTTGCTATCGTGCGTTGACGTCGCGTTTAGGGTATACGGCCATCGCCTCGCTCGTTGAAGTCCAAATTCATGGAATGCCGAGATCGGAACGCCAGCGGAATCAGGAGTGCCACCCACTTCGTTGAGCGAGACGAGCCGGTTGTAGACATAAAGAAGGGAATCCTCAAAGCCCTTCGCCATGATCGGTCCTGTAAATTGCTGCCATCGCATGACGAACGCAAGCCTGGTTTCTCTCTGCTCGGGAAATAATTGCGGTCCCTGCCGCAACAATAGCACCTGCCGCAGAAATTCAAAGCAAGCGGGGTTCAAACCAGGATTCCGTGCCTGTGCATTAGTAATTGCCGCTTCAATGTAGCGGCGATCGTCGGAACTCACCGCGAAACTGCGGATATAGGTGCGGTATACAGCCAGACAGGCGATGGTTTCTACGAGCGCGCGCGCCAGGTCGCCTCGAGGTAGTTCGCGCGCATAACGGTCCTGTTCGGCAAGTAGGCTGAGATGACGACCTAGAGAATTCATTTCTACCGCCAGCAAACTTTCCATCACCTGCTTCTTCTTTTTGTAGACTAAATCTTCGTATTCACTGTTGAGCTCTGCGAATTTCGAGTAGACGCGATCAAGTTCTGCAACATTTTGCTCATCCACAAAAATGCCGTTCACAAGATTGAGGAAGTCGTAGCCGGTTGTCCCGTACACTGGCCAATCCCGCGGCAACGACTCGCCGTCCGTCAGAATTTTTTCCACGACGACGTAGAAAGCTACGGGTTGACCCTCGGATCTCCCTGGGCAAAGACGATCCTGCAGGCGTTTCAGATAACCTAGGGGATCTCGCAGGCCATCGATGTGGTCGACTCGCAGGCCTGTGATCAGGCTCTTTTCGGTTAGCCGCAAGATCACTGCGTGCGTTGCGTCGAATGTAACAGGATCCTCCACTCGAATTCCGACCAGGTCAGTGATGGTGAAGAAGCGCCGGTAGTTGATGCCCTCGTTGGTGTTTCGCCAGAAGGCCAATAGGTAAGCCTGATCCGAGAGCAAACGGTCAAGGTGAAGAAAGCTGGACGGTACTCCCTTTCTGCCGTTGAAGATTTGTACATTTTGATTGATGAATCGGCGCACTTCCGCAGACGTACCGCAAAGCCTCCACAGCCTTTCCTTTGCCGCCGAGCGGGTGAGTCTTCTTTCCGCAGCCTTTTCGACCAGCAGAGCTGAACGATCCGGCAATCGCTCGAGTGCTGAGAGAATTCCTTCGAACTCCTGGAATGCGGGGGATCCAGCGCCCAGCGTTTGTTTCAGCTTCTCCAGTCGGTGAGAAAGGATTTGACGATATGACTTGGCAGCGACGGGCAGCTTGGTATCGAAATACCGGATGTAGAAGCTGCCCTCCTCGAACGTCAGCGCTAGTTGCCGGTTTTCCAGTGAAGAGGCGTACGAATGGGCGAGGAGAGGAAGAAGGATCCGATTGTCCAGAGAACGACTGGGAGGGTGCCAGTCTACATCGAAATGCGAAGCCGAGGCAGAGCCAGGCCCATCTTCTAACAGATCCATCCACCATGGGTTCTCGCTACTGGCGGCCATGTGGTTTGGAACGATGTCCAGGAGGAGCCCCATTCCATTTGCCTGCAGTTGGCGGACGAAGTTTTCAAATTCTTCCTCGTTTCCGAGTTCAGGGTTCAGCCGGGATGGATCGGTTACGTCGTAACCATGTGTGCTGCCCCGCCGGGCCTGGAGGATGGGCGAGGCGTAGAGATCCGTGATGCCGAGCCCATGGAAATATGGGATCAACCCTCGCGCGTCCTCAAATCGCATTCCCGGATGAAACTGTAATCGATACACCGCAACCGGGATTCTCGGCTGAGTCATTTATTGAACTCGAAGGTGAAGCTTCTCGGCGAGAGTGGTGAAGTGTTGGACCCAATTACGGGCGGCCTCATCGCCTTGTTCCGCGCGGGCACGATTCTGGCTGTAAACACCATCCATGTTCTGCGCGTACAGGTTTTCCACCTGCCAAAAATTTACCGGGAATGGCATCGAATACGCCAGATTGACGATCGCTTCAAGTTGCTCCAGGGTACCGAGGTCGTTCGGCGAAGAGCCAAGCTCTTCTGCCTTCCGCTCCGCTCTCTTTCTGAGGACAAACTCCAGCGTCTCGGTGTCGAGAGGGATCTGTGTGGTCGCCGCCTCCTTAAGCAGACTGTGGATCCGTTCGACATCCAGGTTATCCTTTTCGAGCGCCTCCCGAATCTGGCTGTTCAGGGCAAACTCGGCCATGAGGTGAAAGATTCGAGGCTGCGGGACTCCCATGTCCGCGAGAAAGTGCATTAGAGGCACGTGTTGTTCGTACACGCGCCGATTGGTGGTCTCAACTTCTTTCAAGGTGGACTCGAGGATCAGACTAATGATGCGGTTTTGTTCATCGCGGAAGAGCGACTTCAAGGAATAAATATTCTTGCCGAAGTCTTTGTCCAAGAGACGAATGACTTCTGGGGTGTCGGCCCTCGAAAAAGCCTCGGTGAGTTCCCTCGTGACAGCCGCATAGGCCGGTTCGTCGACGAATTCCCGCACGCCACCAGTGACGTTGTGGCCCCCGAGATAGAGAACGCCGAATCCGAGTGTAGAAGACTCGCGCGTAATCTCAGAGGTAAACCTAGCCCGCCCCACGGCCAGCTTCATCTTCCCGGCTTCATGGCTGGTGTAATCCTGACGTTCCGCCGTGTAGCAATAAATGCGCGCTCGCTCAGGATACGATTGGAACATCGAACTGATGGCGTAGTGTGCAGCAAGTTTGGGCAGGTCGACGATTGCAGGTTTCACGAACTTCTCATAAATGAGGGCGCCGTCGCGATATTCCGGGATGTTGCTCTTAGCCTGCGCCAGTTTTTCCAAAAACGCAGCCTCGACAGATTCCTCGAAGAGTTCGTCAGCGAGATGGACCGCGCGGCCTGCATATTGGATCACTTGCGCGGTCTCGATACCTGAGAGTTCGTCAAAAAACCAGCCGCAGCTCGTATACATGAGCATGGCATGCCGCTGTAGTTCCAGAAGCTTCAGGGCTGTGACTGTCTCGGATTGATTGAGATCGCGAGCCGCATGCCGCTGAAAAAAGCGTGCGACACTTTCATCCGACCTGTCCAGAATCACATTGACGTAATCGTTCCGGGCAGCCCACGGGTCCTTCAGCAAGGACCGAGCTGCCTCTTCATACTTGGGCGCCAACGTATCCCGCAACCAATCCAGCGCCTGGCGCAAAGGGCCGCGCCATTCCTGGTTCCAGCCGGGGTGAGCGCCAGTGTTGCACCCACAATCACTCTTCCAACGCTCGACTCCATGATCACAGCTCCAGGAGCTGTTCCGAAAAATTTCTACCTGATGCGTCGGAGGATTCTGCGCGAGGTACTCACCGTAGTTTGTCAGCTTGGCGAGTTGCTTTTCTTCGATGTAGTGCAGGGCGTAGGACAGAGCCATTTCACCCCGGTGATGGTGATGGCCATAGCTTTCGCCGTCCGTCGCAATGTGGATCAATTGCGGCCAGTCGCGTTCCACGGACGACGCTGCGAGGATTCTTTGGGCGAATTGCTCGCCGTTATTGAGTAATCCTTCAAATGCAACGGCACGCGAGATGGGTCCATCGTAGAAGAATACTGCGATTCTCCTTTTGGAGGGTAATCGCACCTCATAGGCTCTGGTCGGATCGATTCGATCTCCGCTGACATCCTTCCAGGAACGCCCGCCAATCCGGCGTACTCGGGAAGCTTGTCGGGGCGCCAGGATTGTGAACTTGATTCCCTCCGATGCCAAAATGTCCAGTGTTTCCAAATCGACGGCGGTCTCCGGAAGCCACATACCTTCGGGCCGCCTTCCAAAACGATGCTCGAAATCGCGAATCCCCCATAGGACTTGGGTTACTCGATCGCAGTGATTGGCTAGCGGCATAATCATGTGGTTGTAAGCCTGGGCGAGCGCGGAACCATGCCCGGAGTACGTCTTGGCGCTCTCCCGATCTCCCTCGAGAATCGCCTGGTACACTCTGGGCGCTTTGTCCTGCAGCCACGAAAGCAGGGTCGGACCGAAGTTAAAGCTGATTTTCGTGTAGTTGTTGAGGATCTTGGAGATGCGGCTGTCGGAATCCAGAATTCGCGATGCGGCGTTGGGCGCATAACATTCAGCGGTGATCCGCTCATTCCAGTCGTGGTAGGGGTAGGCTGAATCCTGATACTCCACGGATTCCAGAGAGGGATTTTCCCGTGGTGGCTGGTAAAAGTGACCGTGAATGCAGACGTATTGCATGACGTCCTCCGTCGGCCCTACCTACGACAGAAAAGACAAAATGACTTCGACTGAAGCCTGAGTTCCGCCTGGCCATCCGAGACAAGCATTTCTGAAGTTGTGCTGCCGCAACCTCCCCAGCGCTGGTCAGAGGAGTCTAGGCACTTTTCCCAACGGCCTCTCGGCATCGGAGCAGTCAGCGGAGTGTCCGCGTCACTTAGATTGAAAGCCATGAACACCTGGGAGTTACTACTCCAACGAGTGACAAGAAGGATCTTCTCTTTTTCGAAGCCCTTTACGTCCGCATTTTCTTTGCTAAGAACAGACAGGGCCGGAAGTGAACGCCGCAGCCTGATGAGTTCCTGATAGAAGTCCCGCAGATCCCGGTGCGGCTCACGCTTAGCTAAGTCGTGATTGAGTTTCGAATGCGCAAATGTGGATTCGTCCTGAGGGTCGGGCGGTTCCTGTTGCCACCCGAATGCGGCGAACTCCTCTTTCCGACCTTTGCGGACAGCCTGGATCAGGTCTGGATCGGAATGACTGGTGAAATATTGGAACGGCGCCGTTTCGCCGTATTCCTCGCCCATAAAAAGCAGAGGCACGAATGGTGACAAAACGACCAGACCAGCGCAAAGTTTCAGAGCTTCGAATGACACGAGCTTGGTCAGTCGTTCACCTAGCGTTCGATTACCGATCTGATCATGATTTTGCGCAAACACGATAAATTTGTGGGCGGGGATTTCACGGGAGCAATTGCCATGGCGTCGCTGTCGGTATTCGGAGAACTGCCCGGAATAAACGTAGCCTTCACTGAACGCCTTCACCAAGTCTTCCATCCTGCCAAAGTCCTGGTAGCAACCAGTGCGCTCGCCGGTGAGAAGAGTGTGTACGGCGTGATGAAAGTCGTCATTCCACTGCGCATCCAAACCGTAGCCGTGCGATTCTCGCGGCAACAGGAAGCGGCTGTCATTCAGATC
The DNA here is from genome assembly GCA_003225595.1 of Acidobacteriota bacterium. GTDB lineage: Bacteria > Acidobacteriota > Terriglobia > Terriglobales > Acidobacteriaceae > Gp1-AA124. Next base: position 26,709 of record QIAR01000002.1, read on the forward strand.
ACTTTCCCCGATCACATAAACCTTGCGTCCAGTCCGTTTCGCGAACTCCTGCACAGCGCCGGTTAACAGCGCAAGAAATGGCTGCGCATTCCGGTCGACGATGCCGTGGATTGCGTCCAGGCGAAGAGCGTCAATGTGGAAGTCGTCAATCCAGTAAAACGCATTTTCCACGAAGAAGCGCACCACATTGTCGCTCTGTGGGCCATCGAAGTTCACCGCTGCTCCCCAAGGCATGCGATACGCGTCGGTGAAATAAGGTCCGAAGTCCGCCAGGTAGTTTCCTTCCGGCCCGAGGTGGTTGTAGACGACATCCATCACAACGGCCATATCTCGCTGATGGCATGCATCCACCAATCGCATTAGCCCTTCCGGCCCGCCATAGCTGCTCTGCACGGCAAACGGATAAACTCCGTCATAGCCCCAGTTTCGATTCCCGGGAAATTGTGCAACCGGCATCAACTCAAGCGCCGTTATGCCCAATAATCTCAGCTCATCCAGACGCGGCACGATGGCATCAAAAGTTCCTTCCGCCGTGAAAGTACCGACATGAAGCTCATAAACAACGTAATCCTCGAGCTTGAGACCGGACCAGTGCCCATCGTTCCAGGGGAACGTCGAGAGGTCGACTACCTGAGATGGTCCGTGTACGCCTTCTGGTTGGTACCTGGATGCGGGGTCGGGGCGTTCTTTTTGACCGTTCAGCCGGAACCGGTACAAGATTCCCGGTTCAACGTTGTCGACAACGGCTCGATGGTACCCGCGGCCCGCCCGCTCCAGAGGCACGCAGCGGTCACCGGAGCTGACGATTTGGAGTTCAACACGCTCTGCGCCCGGCGCCCAGACGAGGAAATGGCAGCGCCCACTGCCAACGTAGGTTGCACCGAGTCTTTGTCTTTCAGTGAGGAGAAGATTTGCGGAGGTTCCACTTGAGCTGAGTTCTAGTTTGAGGGTTTCGCATCGCTCCGCCATGTGATTTACGCCAACCCCAGCAGAATGCGAAACAGTAACGCCCACCGTTTGACGTTGGTCGTAATCAATAGGTTCTCTTTGACGTGCTCATGGCCATTTTTGCCAAGCTGTTTTGCGAACTCCGGATGCGTAAGCAGATATCGGATCTGATAGGCGCAGCCCTCCACGGAGTACACCAGGACACCGGTCAACTTATGAATCACCTGGGTCGGAATACCGCCGACGGCAGCCGCGATGGTTGGTTTCGACTTCCACAGTGCTTCTGTCACTGTCAGCCCGAAGCCTTCCTTGATTGACTTCTGAAGTACCAGCGTGGAGGCGCGCTGCAGGGCATTAATTTCCAGCGCCGACCAGGGCGGCAAGTTCAGAACAATAATGTCCTGGTCATCTGCGGCTGCTTCCATCACCTCCTGCAGAACTACCGCGCCTTCGGGGTCATCACTTGCTCCGCCGCCGGCGAGCACGAGCTGACAGTCTACATAATTCCGCGCCATTTTGTACGCTTGGATCACTCCCACTGGGTCCTTAAGGCGATCGAACCGAGAAATCTGAGTAACAATCGGCCGGGAGCGGTCAATACCAAAATCGTCGCAGACTTTTTGGATATAGCTTTCGTCCAACTCTTTATTCTTTTCTGACAAGGGGTCAATGCACGGATAAAGGAGATACTGCGGAATGGCAAGCTGACGGGCAAATATTGGCGATGAAAAAATGGATGCGTCATATTGCTCCACCATTGGACGCAGGAAGCCCCAGACGTCTGGATTGGGATTCGATAGGTCAATGTGACAGCGCCAAACCCATCTTCCAGGATGATCTTTCTTTGAACAGACGAGGGCGATAGGCTGAGGGTCGTGAATGACTATCACGTCCTCATCAAAGCTCAGGCGCTGCCGATTTTGCGCGTTGGTCGCGAGGAAAACCTCCTGGGCTTGGCGCGACAGGTCGTACTTACCTCCGTGCAGCGCGTTGTGAAAGGCTTTGGTGATCTCAAAGAAATCATTGCCACCGGTGATTACGTCCCAGTGGGTTGCGACCTCCAACTCGGCTAACAAGGGAACGATCCGGTTCAACATCTCCGCCACACCTCCGCCAACAGCTGTGGAGTTCACCATCTTGACGGTCTTGCCCTTCAGGGCTGCCGTGAGGTACCGGATTTCGCCCAGCTCAGCCCTACCGATAATCGGTTCGTAGTCATCCAGGTTGGGGGGTGGCGGAGGCACCGGAGGCGTTTCCGAAATGCGTGGTTTCTCGCGGCGTTCGCGCACAGGCATTGTCGTGGTCCCCGCGTCGATCGATACGACTGAAGGCGCAAGTCCGCCGCTTCCACCAACGTTTACCGAGGGAGTCTCAGCCGCAGAACCGGCCTCTCGCAGATATTGAGGTTCGTTCATCTCCTATCTACTCAAGCTTATCCCCTTGCACTGTGCAGGATACGGACTAGTTGGTTGCGCACATCCTCAAGGGTCAAAGTATAAATATCAATTCGATTCAGGCTGGCCGCGACCTGGCGCAAACCAAGCTCCTTATCCAGCCAAACAGAGAAATCGTTCGAAGCCAACTTCAAGCGAAGCCTGGCTTCAATGAAATGATGATGGATCGAGTGCACCGTCACTTGCTTGAGTTGTTCGGCAAACTCACCCAGATTGTGAGCAATGAACGGCGTAGGTATTACCACGGCCTCAGAGGCACAAAAATAGAAGGGTTTCAGAGCGGCTCTGTCTCGCGAGAGCGGGTTCCACTTGAGGTAGTCTTCCACAATCCTGATGATCTGCTCCCGCAGAGACGCGATTGAAGTGAAAGTGCGCACATCGATCGCAGCCAAACGTTCCGCTAAACCCGGTTCATTGCAATCCGTGTAGGTCCAATGTGCAAAGTCGTTGGAAATACCTTCACTGATGTAATGATGTTCTTCCAACGTCTGAAACGTGTGCTGGAAGATGGACTCTTCCCGACACGAACGTAAGGCTGCGAGGAGTTCCCCAATGGTATTTGCATGCTGAGGTTCGATACGCAGCAGACGGGCCGAGGAGTTGAAATGAAACGGGAATCGTGCGGGCCGGGAAAACAGGTCGGGGATGGCGGATGTGCTCATGCATGCGTCCTCAATCGTGAGTATCTGATTGGTATAATTTCCAGCGCCAGTTAGAAAGCACGCAGGCT
>QIAR01000003.1:0-27405 GCA_003225595.1 Acidobacteriota bacterium
CCGAAGGATCCTGACCCTCGTGCCGCACTGGCCCGTTTGTATATGGGCGAGGGCAAAAAAGCGGAGACCGAGGACTTCCTGAAACAGGTCAAGCGCGATTTGCCTGACAAGTCGGTTGGTTATCGAATGCTCGGCGACTACTACTTTGCCACCGGCGACCTGGACAAGGCAGTTGCTGAGTATGGCTCGCTCAACCAGGCACATCCGAAAGACATTCAGGTCAAGAAAAACTACATTCAACTTTTAATTCTCAAGAACCGTCTGGACGAAGCGCGCAAATTGAATGACCAGGTTGTAAAGACAAATCCGTCGGATACCGAGGCGCTGATTTTCAAAGGTCAGATTCAGCTCCGTGACGGACATGCCAGGGACGCAGCCGATTCCCTGCAGTCCGCGCTGAAAGGTGATCCCGAAAACGGTGTTGCGCATTATCACCTTGGGGTGGCATTCGATCAAATGGGCAATCTGGCCCGGGCAGAGAGTGAGTGGCGCCAAGCGGTGCGTTTGCGTCCCGATTTATCAGAAGCCCAACGGGCTCTCGCCGCTGTCGCATTGCGCAGAGGAGACATGGACTCGCTGGCCCAGACTGCGGATCAGATCATCCATGTCCAGCCCGCCTCGCCTGACGGCTATGTGCTGCGCGCCGTCGCTGAAATCAATCGCAAGCAAATCTCTAAGGCCGAGGAGGACATCCGGAAGGCCATCGAAGTCGCCCCCCAAAATCCTGCTGGCTATGTTCAGACCGGCAACTTGCGTCTGCTCCAAAAACAATATGGCGATGCCGAAAAATATTACCAGCAGGCTCTCGAACGCGATCCGAATTCATCCGAGGGCCTTAGTGGGTTGATGAACGCTTATCTGGCCCAGAAACAGACAGACAAGGCTGTCGCAGCTGCCAACGCTCAGCTGGCGAAAGTTCCCAACAGCAGCGCTTTTCACGATCTGCTGGGCACGATCCTGTTCAACAACAAGAAAGATATGAAAGGCGCGGAAAAAGAATTGAGGAAAGCGGCCGAACTGGACAAGAATAATTCCGACGCTTTGCTCAAGCTGGGGCAGGTGCAGGTCGCCCAAGGATCTGTCGACCAGGCAATCGCCACCTATCAGCGATCCCTGAAAAACAATCCGCGCGAGATTCGCTTCTACATTCTCATTGGCGAGCTGTACGAGTCCAAACAAGATTGGGAGAAAGCCAAGCAGATGTATCAGAAGGCGCTGGAGATCCAGCCTGATAACCCGCTGGCCTCAAATAACCTTGCGTACGTGATGCTACAACAAGGCGGCAATGTCGATGTGGCGCTCTCGATGGCGCAAACCGCGCGCCGTGGAATGCCGGACTCTTCCAATGCCGCCGATACTTTGGGCTGGGCCTACTTTCAGAAGGGCGCTTACAATATGGCGATCGATCTCTTCAAAGAGGCTTTGAAGAAGAGTCCCGAGGAAGCCACCTACCATTATCATCTTGGATTGGCGTATCAAAAGGCCAAGCAACCGGCCCTCGCGAAGCAACACCTCGAACGGGTGCTGAAGATCAACCCCAAATACATGAATGCCGACGAGGTAAGAAAGGCTTTGGCGCAGTTGGGGTAGGCGGGTCAGTCGCATCCTTCGCGCCTGGGGGTGATCTGGGGGTGATCTCCGATTCTTTCGAGCAACAGTCTGGGTCGAAAGCCGGCACGAAAGTGTTCGGAACCCTGACCCTCAGTGTTTGACGCTGATCTTCCTCAGCCTTACACTCGAATTGCAGTGCGGGCCTGTTCGGCTCGATCGCCTGCGGACGAATTGACGAATTAAGGAACGGCTAAGATCTTGACTGAGATTCGACCATTGGGCAGAGTCGGGTACAGATGACGGAAGAGGAAACGTGAGCCCCACCGAAACCAGAGACAGTGTCAAACGGGAAATTCAAATCGAGATTCCCGCCGAGGAAGTGACCCGTCAAACCGAATCGCTGATCCAGAAATATCAGAAACTTGCGCGCCTGCCCGGTTTCCGGCGTGGCCATGTGCCAGCGTCTATCATCCGCCAGCGTTTTACCGAAGACATCAAGAGCGAAGTGGTTGAGGCTCTGGTGCCGCGCTATTTTCGCAGCGAAGCGGAGAAGTTGGGGTTGAAGCCAGTGTCGCAGCCGCGAGTCACCGACCTGCACATTCATGAAGGTCAACCGCTACGTTTCAAGGCCAGTTTCGAGATCATGCCGGAACTGAAGGTAGAGGGCTACAAAGAACTCCGGGCGGAAAAACCGCAGGTTAGCGTCACGGATGAAGAAGTCGAAAACGCGTTAAATGATCTTCGGGAGCAACATGCAACGTTTGCCTCTGTAGAAGGGCGTGCACTGGCCGACGGCGATTTCGCTCAAGTGTCATTCCACGGCAAGCCGAAAGAAGCAGAACCGGCTAGCATTCCCGATATGGGAACAAAAACCGTGCACATGGATGATGTCCTGGTGGAGATTGGCGGCAAGAATACCATGCCGGAGTTCACCGAGAATCTGCGCGGCGCGTCGGCGGGCGAAGAGCGGATCTTCGAAGTGAGATATCCGGAAGACGCGCCTGATAAGCGCCTGGCAGGCAAAACTTTCACCTATACCGTAAAGGTGAACTCGATCAAGCAGAAGAATCTGCCCGAATTGAACGAGGCTTTCGCCAAGCAGCTCGGCGAATTTGACAATCTGGAGGAGGTCAGGAAGCGAATCCGCGACGGCCTGGAAGCGGAACGAACCCATGCCGCCGAACATGCAGCCAAGGAGAAACTGGTTGAGGAGCTGGTAAAGTGCCATGAGTTCGACGTACCAGAAGCTCTGGTGGAGCGCCAGATTGATATCCGGCTGGAGCGTGGCTTGCGTGCTCTGGCCGCGCAGGGGATGCGCCCCGAGGATATGAAGAAGATGGACCTTGCTCGTTTGCGCGCCGGGCAGAGGGAGCAGGCGCTGAACGAAGTCAAAGCATCGCTGTTGCTGGAAAAAATCGCTGACGAGGAGAAAATCGAAGTCGGTAACGAAGAACTGGATCAGGAGATCGAAGCGCTGGCCAAGCAGTCAAAACAGACCTCGGAAGCCATCCGTGCTCGTTTGACACGTGATGGGGCGCTGGATAGAATCCGGTCTAGAATCCGCAGCGAGAAGACCCTCAACTTTCTGTATCAACAGTCCGCCTAAAGGCGGACCACTTTCGACTCTCCCCCGAAAGCGAATTATGTCATCGGGGCAGGAGTGTGGCAGATGAACGTGAACGATCCACGAATGATGCTGGTGCCCATGGTCATCGAGTCGACCGGCCGCGGCGAGCGGGCGTACGACATCTACTCCCGATTGCTGCGCGATAACATCATCTTCATCGGCACCCCGATCGATGACAACATCGCCAATCTGGTGATTGCGCAAATGCTTTTTCTGGCGCAGGAGGATCCGGAGAAAGATATCCAGCTCTACATTAACTCTCCGGGCGGATCTATCACGGCGGGCATGGCGATCTACGACACCATGCAATATGTGAAGAATGACGTAACCACGATCTGCATCGGGCAGGCAGCGAGCATGGCAGCGCTGCTCTTGGCCGCAGGCGAAGGCAAGAAACGTCTGGCGCTTCCCAACTCGCGCATTCTGATTCACCAGCCATCGATGGGAGGACTGTCGGGCCAGGCCACTGATATTGACATTCACGCTCGCGAGATCCTGCGTATGCGTGAGATAACGAACCAGTTGCTGGCCAAGCACAGCGGACAGAAATTAGACAAAGTCGAAAAAGACGTAGAACGCGATTTCATCATGAATGCGCAGCAGGCTAAAGAATACGGAATCATAGACGATATCATCTACAAGACGAGATAAGAGGTATGATCGGCCGATGCCGATCAATTTCCTGAAGGTCTCGGCGAAAAGCGACTCCTCCCCCAAGTGGAGACGCAGCACGGGCTGCATCTTTGGCAAGAACGGTGTGGTAGAGACGTAGCTTGCTACGTCTCGCAAGAGAGGCGGAGTGAGCCGAGCAGGAAAAGGAGCAGTCGAGTGAAAAGCAGATCAGGCACGGACGAGATGTTGCGTTGTTCTTTCTGTCATAAGTCGCAAGACGCGGTGGCCAAGCTGATCTCTTCCCCCAGCGATTACCCGCGGGCCTATATTTGCGATGAGTGCGTGGCAGTCTGCAATTCCATCCTGGAAGATGACCGCACGGCAACTCCCGCAGCGTCGACTCCCAATCAGCTGCCCAAGCCACAAGAGGTCAAGGTATTTCTTGACGAATACGTAATCGGTCAGGAGCAGACCAAGAAGAAGCTGGCGGTAGCCGTCTACAACCATTACAAGCGGATCTATATGAACCGCCAGCGCAATGGCGACGGTATCGAACTGACCAAATCGAACATCATGCTGATCGGGCCTACCGGCACGGGCAAGACGCTGCTCGCACAGACCCTGGCGCGGATGCTCGATGTGCCCTTCGCGATCGTGGACGCGACCACCCTGACTGAGGCTGGCTACGTTGGCGAGGATGTGGAGAACATCATCCTCAAGCTGCTGCAGGCGGCTGAAGGCGACGTGGGACGGGCGCAGACCGGCATCATTTATATTGATGAGGTAGATAAGATCGGCCGCAAGGACGAGAACCCGTCAATCACTCGCGACGTCTCCGGCGAAGGCGTGCAGCAGGCGCTGCTCAAGATTCTCGAAGGCACGATCGCGAACGTTCCCCCGCAAGGCGGGCGCAAGCACCCGCACCAGGAGTTCACGCCCGTCGATACCACCAATATCCTGTTCATCTGCGGCGGTGCCTTCGTGGGGCTGGACAAGATTATCGGGCGGCGCGTAGGCAAGAAATCCCTGGGTTTCCGTGCCAACGAAGAGGTCGAAACCGAGGACGCACAAGTCGCTCGCAAGCAGACCTATGAACTTCTGAGCGATGTACAACCGGAAGACCTGATCAAGTTCGGTCTTATCCCCGAGTTCGTGGGCCGTTTGCCGGTAGTAGGAGTATTGCAGGACTTGGACGAGGCGGCGTTGATCGAGATCCTCACCCGTCCGAAAAACGCAATCATTAAACAGTATCAGCGCTTGTTTGAATTTGAGAATGTGCGGCTCAAGTTCAGCGAAGAAGCGCTGCGGGCGGTTTCTCGCCAAGCCATGGCTCGCAAGGTTGGCGCACGCGGGCTGCGCATGATTCTGGAAGAATTGATGCTTGACCTGATGTTTCACCTCCCCAGCCAGAAGAAAGTGAAAGAGTTCGAAGTGACGCGGGAGATGGTGGAGAAGCGGAACGCCTCGCTTGCCATGATGGAGAAGGCAGGTTAGGGCCGATGAGATTTCGATAGAACTCAACTTGCTGCGTCTCCTATATAATCGTTTTGGGAGTCGCCATAAGCGTGAACCGAAAAGACGCTAGACAAACGTTGAGAAGGACGACCTCGCAAGCAACGTCTCTACCCCTACAGCAACGGCCGAGCCCTTGTATCTGGGAGAAAGAGTGACCTCAGCCAAGGAAAAGTTTGAGACCAGGAAGCTGCCCATGATGCCCATCCGGGACGTGGTCATCTTTCCCTATATGATGACGCCGTTCGTGGTGGGACGAGAATCAAGCGTCCACGCGCTCGAAGAAGCCCTGGCCGCAGATAAGAAGATTTTCCTGGCCACGCAGCACGACGCCAGCGTGGACGAGCCCAAGCCCAACGAGATCTACCAAGTGGGCACGATCGTGAACATCGTGCAGAGCTTGAAGCTGCCCGACGGCAACATCAAGGTTCTGGTCGAGGGCATCGAACGCGGCAAGATCCTGCAGATCACGGATACCGAAGGTTTCATGCAGGCGACGGTCCGAGTGGCGCGGTACTCGGCCGAAGTGAATCCGCAGATCGAAGCCGGCATGCAACGGGTCACTTCCCTTTTCGAACAATACGTCAAGCTATGCCAGTCGTTGAATTATGAAACCATGATCGCGGCTGTGCGCATGGAAGATCCGGCCAAGCTGACGGACACCATTGCCGCCAATCTCCAGCTCTCGATCGAAGAGAAACAGGAACTACTGGATATTTTCGACCCCTCCGAGCGCCTGAACCGTATTGGCGACGTGCTCGACATCGAAATCGAGAAGCTGAACATGGACCGCACCATTCAGTCGCGGGTCAAACGGCAGATGGAGCGTGCGCAGAAAGAGTACTACCTCAACGAGAAAATCAAGGCCATCCAGAAGGAACTGGGCCGCGGCGAAAAGAGCGAATTCGACGAGCTGAAAAAGAAGATCGACGGTGCCGGGATGCCCAAAGACGTGCGGGACAAAGCCATGCAGGAGCTGAAAAAGCTCGAAGCCATGCCCCCCATGTCGGCCGAGTCGACTGTGTCGCGCAATTACCTGGACTGGCTGCTGGCAGTGCCGTGGAAGAAGCGATCCAAGGAAATCCGCAACATCTCGCGCGCCGAAAAGGTGCTCAACGAAGATCACTATGGGCTGGAGAAGATCAAGGAACGCATCCTTGAGTTCCTAGCTGTTCGCCAATTGGTGAAGAATCCCAAAGGCTCGATTCTGTGCTTCGTTGGCCCTCCCGGCGTGGGCAAGACGTCACTAGGCATGTCCATCGCCAAGGCTACCGGACGCAAGTTCGTTCGCATGTCTTTGGGCGGGGTGCGAGACGAAGCCGAAATCCGCGGCCACCGGCGCACATACATCGGTGCACTGCCCGGGCAGATTATCCAGATGATGAAGAAGGCCAGCACCAAGAACCCGGTCTTCATGCTGGATGAAGTCGACAAGATGTCGATGGATTTCCGCGGTGACCCGTCGGCAGCGCTGCTCGAAGTCCTCGATCCCGAGCAGAATTTCATGTTCGTCGACCACTACCTGGATGTGGAGTACGACCTCTCTCAGGTGTTCTTCATCGCCACCGCGAACGTGATCCACACGATTCCTCCCGCGTTGCAGGATCGCATGGAAGTGCTGCGGCTGCACGGTTACACGGAGCTGGAAAAGATTGAGATTGCGAAACAGTTTTTGGTCAAGAAGCAGATGGCGCAGGCGGGGCTCACGGAAAAGAACCTCAAGTTCACCGACGAGGCCATCACAGCCCTTATCCGCTCCTATACGCGGGAAGCGGGCGTTCGCAACCTGGAGCGCGAGATTGGAAACATCTGCCGCAAAGTCGCGCGTAAGGTGGTGAAAGAGGGCCAGACCTACAACATCACCATCAATGCGGAAAACGTTAACGACTTCCTCGGAGTAATCAAGTTCCGCGACATGCTGGCGCACGAGAAGAGCGAAGTCGGGCTGGTGACGGGTCTGGCGTGGACTGAGGTCGGCGGCTCCATCCTGAGTACCGAGGCCACGGTCGTGGATGGCAAGGGCAAGCTGATGCTGACCGGCAAACTGGGCGATGTGATGCAGGAATCGGCGCAAGCCGCTATGTCTTACGTGCGTTCACGCGCCGCCCGGTTGGGACTCTCCCGCGACTTCTATCGCAATCTGGATATCCACGTTCACGTGCCCGAGGGCGCGATCCCAAAAGATGGGCCTTCCGCCGGGATTACGATCGCCACTGCAATTGCCAGTGCGTTGAGTAAGATTCCGGTGCGTCGCGATCTTGCCATGACGGGCGAGATTACGCTCCGTGGCAAAGTCCTGCCTATCGGCGGACTGAAGGAAAAACTATTGGCGGCACATCGTGCTGGGCTGTTCGAGGTGGTTCTTCCGCAGGACAACGAGAAAGACCTAGCCGAGGTGCCGGAGAATTTGCGCAATGCTATGAAATTGCACTTCGTCGATACCATGGACAATGTGCTGGCGATTGCGCTCGAGTCGCCACTGCCACAAATGGCCGGTGAAGTGGACCAACCAATTGCAGCGCCGCCCATTACTCCGCAGCCGAGCGGGAGTCCGACGGCGCACCAATAGCGTTCTCAGTTCTCGGTTCCTGGTCATCAACTCTCAGTTCTCGATATGCCCGCGGGATCGGGCCCCTTTCTTTTGCTATCTAACCTCTCTCGCTATAGACGTCGCTTGTCCATTCGTTCTTCCGGCATCTAAGCACAGACATAGCAAGCTACATCGCTACAAAGTTCCTCTGGTCCATCTTAGAATGAGATAAGGGAACATGCGATGCAACATAATCATGAACAAGGCCAGGGCAAGGTTTCCCGCGGCACGACAGGATTGATTGTCGTGCTCGTGGCGGTCCTGATTCTTGTGATCTGGCTCCCGCCGTACCGCTGGTTCTTTCTGATCAGTTTGGGCATCGGCGCGGTCGTGGCCGCGATCCTGTACCTGTGGCACAAATACAAGCCAGTAAAGCCTGAAGACGTCGATAGACGGCCGTTGAAACTAGATTAGGGCCTCCAGCATGGAGGCAAAGGCCCTGGCCGAGAAGTCATGACACCAGACGTTATCCTCGAGGCCAATCCACGTCGCGTTGGTGTCACTGTGCCATTTGCTGATGATCGGGCTACGCCACTAGACTCGGATTTTCTGGGCCAACCGCCATCCCAACCGCCATACCAAGAGGAGAACGTGTTCCAACCGAGCTCCGAAATCGCGGTCTTATGACTTGCAAGTTGCAACCCGAATCTGGAAACTGGTGTGGATGCGCGTTCTTACCCGATTCCTGACCGCGGCCACTGACCCACACCATTTCCCTGCGCCGACCCTGCCCGAGATTGCCTTCCTAGGCCGGTCGAACGTAGGCAAATCAAGCGTCATCAATTCGTTGGTCGGCACGAAGCTCGCCAGGACCAGTTCTACCCCGGGTCGGACCCGCAGCGTCAACTTCTACGAAGTGCGTTGGCCAGGGAAGCCCAAGGCAGATCTGATATTCGCCGATTTGCCTGGATATGGGTACGCGCGGCTCGCGCGCGAGGTCGTCCAGCAATGGCCGAGTTTCATTGAGCCGTATCTGAAAGACCGTCCCTGCCTGACGTTGTGTGTGGTCCTGATCGATGCCAATATTCCGCCGCAGCCGAGTGACTGTCAGTTGTTGGAATTCCTGGCTGCCGCGGGGCGACTTTTCGTGCTCATCGCTACTAAGAGCGACCGGCTCTCGGGAAATCAGCTCCAGAAGTCAATGCACGACCTCGCCAATCAATATCAGGGAGCGCGCATCCTCGCCTACTCCGCCAAAACCGGCGCCGGGCGAGAGGAGTTGTGGCAAGAAATCCGGCTGGCTGCCAATCGTGTTCAGCAATCCCAATCCTGAACCATTCCCTAGGCGGGAGACCCGGTTCTCTGAAACGACCAAAAACTACCTTAGTAATGGGGTTGCGGCAACAAAACTCTTCGATGATGCAGAAGAGAGTTAATCTGCGCATGGAGTTTAGACAGCTATGAGTTGGAGTTCGGCTCCGAAGAAGGCACATGCCGATTTGGCCGCGGCTAGCGCTCCGGGATGCGCACATCCTGATCCAGCGAGCACATCGACCCCCGCCTTGGCTCCGGCGGAAGCGAAACCCGCAGCGGCTCCAGTTGAGAGGAGGAGAGGTATCCGATATAGATGCGAAGGCAGCGCCGACTTCCGCGCGGAGGGCAGCGACGTGCGCATCTGGGGAACTCTGTCGGATATCAGCCAGGACGGCTGCTACATCGAGATGACGGCGACCTTCCCTGTGGCCACAATAGCGAATCTGGTGCTTGAAGCAAATGGAATCCGACTGCGGCTGAAGGGAAGAGTGCAGGTAAGCTATCCCTTTCTCGGGATGGGAATGCGCTTTTCAGAGGTCTCGGAGGAACAACGCGCTCCACTGCAGGAATTGCTGGATTCGCTCTCCAGGCCAGCAGCACCCCATCCAGAAGGGTCGCCTGACTCAGATGGTACCCCAGCCGCAAAGCCACCAACGGGAACTTCGATGCCTGTAATCGTCGACCCCTCCGCGGCCTTGAATGCCATAGTGAGGTTTTTTCAAACCGAACAATTGCTGACCCGCGAAGAGTTCCTAGACCTAATATGCATAAGCCAGCCGCGGGCTAAGGCTGCATCAATTTCTCTCTAGTCCAGCCCGGTTCCGAGTCATCGGGTGGGGCCAACTGACGTTTGTGCGATTGGTGGTAACCGAGGGTTGGCCAGCCCGCCCAAGTTACTTTCGTTTTTTTGGGTAGTCCCGGCTTCCGAGCGCAATTCATTGTCATCCGATATCATGAAAAAAGTTATGGCGCGTTACCTGGTAACGGGAATTGCTGGCTTCATCGGATCAACCCTTGCGCACACTCTGCTGGAGCGCGGAGAACAGGTACGTGGGGTAGATAACCTCGCTACCGGCAAGCGCGAGAACCTCGCGGAGATCCTGCACCGCATTGATTTCCGCCAGACCGATTTGCTGGATCTGGAGGCCATGAAGAGCGCATGCCAGGGTGTGGATTACGTGTTGCACCAGGCCGCGATTCCATCCGTGCCCCGGTCTGTATTGGACCCACTGGGCAACAATCACAACAACGTAGATGGGACGGTTAATCTGCTGGTGGCTGCGCGCGATGCCAAGGTGAAGCGCGTGGTTTACGCAGCTTCTTCATCCGCCTACGGCGATACACCGACTCTGCCCAAACACGAAGAAATGATCCCGAACCCGATTTCCCCGTATGCCGTCGCAAAGTTGGCCAGCGAGTACTACATGGTGTCGTTTTATCGTTGCTACAGATTGGAAACGGTCTGCCTGCGTTATTTCAACATCTTTGGACCGCGGCAGGACCCCTCGTCTCCATATTCCGGCGTGCTGGCCAAGTTCATCACGCAAATGCTTGCGGGCGAGCAACCGACCGTCTTCGGAGACGGTGAACAGAGCCGAGACTTCACCTACGTGGATAACGCCGTAAACGCCAATCTGCTGGCCTGCAAGGCGGCAGCGGCGGATGTAGCCGGCCACGTCATCAACATTGCTACCGGACATCGCATCACGTTAAATGAGACCTTCGCGGCATTGCAGAAGCTGACCGGCTACTCCGGAAAACCAAAATATGGCTTGAAACGTGAAGGGGACATCAAGCACTCATTGGCCGACATCTCTCGCGCAGAGAAATGCCTGGGCTACAAACCGGAAGTAAATTTTGAAGAAGGACTACGCCGGACGGTAGCCTGGTACCGCAGCCAGATGAAATTGACGGCGGTGTAGAGCAGGCGTCAAGCCTCAGGCTACAGCACGCGCCTCTCATTCTCGCAGCAGCTTACAAATTCCGCGACATCATCACCATCTCGTTGACGTACCTTGCTGAGTCTCCCCGATATTCACACCTGATTCCGGATGCCGGAAGCCGCGCTACCTTGGTGATCTGGGGTGCGATTACCGACGGGATTAGAGTGCAAGCATGACACTCTCGTCCATGGTGGTTTCTCGCGACTGGCAGGAAGTCAGTGTGTTGGAATGCGTCCTCGGCGGCTTGCATATTGATGTAGATGTGGAATCGGAACCGGAGCGGGCCTTTGCCAAGCTCGCCAAGTCGAAGGTCGATGCTCTGATTGTCGACTGCGATCTCAAGGGAGCAGAGAACTTCTTGCGCCACCTGCAGGATGAGCGTCATCATCCCAGTTCCGTTCCGCTGGTGATCGTCAGCGGCTCACGCGGCCAGCATGGCCTTGTGGGCAAAGGCGCGATCTTCACTTTCGAGAAGCCGATCTCCGTGGAGCAAGCCGTGCGTACGCTTTCTGCGGCACGGAACCTGATCTTGGACGGTAGGCTTCGTTATCACCGGCAGCTTTTAGAAATGCCAATCTCGGTGAGCTACGGCGCCAACAAACGGCTGGAAGCCCAACTCACAAATCTCAGTCAGGGCGGGTTGAGGATTCATCTGGATCCCCCCTTGAAGATACGAGGACCCGCTCGAGTTTCCTTCGGGCTGCCGGGAACCAAATGCACCGTCAAGGCAGAAGGAGTCATCGTCTGGCGGGATCAACTCGGCAATGCCGGGATTCGCTTTGTGCAGATGAGTAAACGTATTCAGCGGGAATTGCAACTCTGGCTTGCGCAACAGTACTTCACGCGTTAGAGCTGGTGTTCGCCCGCTGGCCGTTGGTCGTCGCTCGCAGGTCGCTGGCCAAATGCCGCTGATTGATGCTTCCGGCATCCGGCTTCTGGCACCGGACGGTACCGGATATCCCGTTTGAGAGGAGGAGGAGCAGACGCAGCCAGCTGCGTCTCTACGAGAGTGTCATAGCCTTGGTCTTATTGCGCTCGCCCTATACCCATTTTTCCCTCAGCCTGAATTTCATTCCGTTTCGACCACCCACCAGTGACTAATGACCATCGAGTTTCACCTGAACCTCGGCGCTTCATCTTCTCTCTGCGAAGCACGTTGCGACTCGAGGGCGGCAATCCTGACCAGACGTGAGCCTGGGGTAGTACCGCAATAAACAGCAAACAAAAACTTGTACAGCGTGATAAAGGAACAAGCGACGAAGAACGCCATCCCTGTGCTTACTGGCCAGGAAGGCAGCGTACGCGAGATCGCCAAAAACACAAATGAGAACAGCAAGACCGAAGCCGAGATGATAAGGCCGTCCACCAATCCTGATAAAGTGCCCGCGGAGATCGGAACTGGCCACCAGGAGAACTCGAGGAGTACGCTAGTTGCGCCTTCGTTTTCCGGCAGCGACGAGGCTTCTTTTGAGCGCAGGTGAATGGCCGGACGGGGCTCGCCCGAAACAATCAGCTTGTCCCTCGCGTTCTGCCGATCGTCACCAAAAATGGGGGAGGCCGAGGAGAGCTGACCGGCAGTATCCAAGAGGTTCAGCCATAACCATTCCTTGAGCAAGTATCTGGTGCGTTGGCTGATTTGGGTGAATTGCACACCTGCCTGTCCAGAGGCATTTGCCCAAGTCACCTGGCCCATAGCTTCGACGCGGGTCCTGGGGCTGAGCAACTCAAATCGCAAGTAAACTTGCTGATGCTGTCGAAGCCGAGCGACGGCTTGCACGGCGACACCATTCTCGCTGAGGTCACGGACAATACCTCCATTGCCCTGATTGAGGTTGATGTATACCAGCGTGTGAATCTTCTGCCGCGGGCGGCAGCGCTGCGCACTTTGATCTACGACCGGGGTAGAGGTATCCGCAGAGGCCACCGGCCCTGACTCGGCATTCATGTCCCAAATCTTAGTATTTAACGAGAGATAGTCTGAGTAACCGTGTTGGTTCGCGACTGACCGGCCTTCAAGAGGCGGAACGCTCGCTGGAATCTGCCGCTTGGCTGTGGGCCTTCAAGCGATGACCCCGCTCCCAAGCCATTAACCGGTCCAACTCATAGCTGTAAGGACCGTAGCTGCGGAAGGACTTCTCATCGAATAGGCGCTTGATCCCGCAGCCCATGCAGACCTGATAGGAGTAGTCTTGAGCACGAACCGGCCAACTCATTTTCCGGTGCCAGCAACCACGGAAGACGAACACCGCCGCACCAGCGAAGCTGGTGGCCATGAGACTAAGAGGCCAAATCCAACGCGATTTTCTAGTTGTTTCAATCACCTGCCACATCTTGGTGCTGTGCAAACCTCAGCATAAGCCGAATGCCACGTGGAGACAATGCACTTTAAGACTCAGACGGACAAGCTTTAGATTCAGTGCCTTACGAAAGAGCATGTCCAACCCCGTACAACTTTCGTGCCCCTGGGAATATTGCCACAGGGCGAAAAGACAGGTAACTTTGGAAGTGACGATTCGCTGGCCGGGCCAGATCTGGCTAAAGGGAGTCGCAGGTAGGCAGACTGGCCAATTGACATGCGATTGGCGCTGGACAACACTTGGGGGGCGTAGGGGCGGAGTACGCTGCAAAAGCGGTGACCTTTATGGGTACGAGTCCGAGCCAAGTTGGACCGAGGTTAACCGATAGGCTGACAGATGCTAACGCGTTGACTTCACCACCGCGAGTGCAGGCAGTTGATTCCGACTCACTCCCGTTTCGGCATAACGCATTACAAGCTCTGCTTGCCTTTTCTTCTCTCCACGAACAAATCCGGCAGCACCGCTCGAGAAACCAAGGCCGGAGCGGAGCGGCATCGCCTCACCGGTCAGAGGACGTTTTCGACACCGAGCAGTTCGTACTCGATGAGGTTCTACAACTCGTCGCTGAACGAGCCTTGGCCATCAGCGGGGCCGATGGTGTGGCTATCGCCCTCGCCGAAGGAGATGCGATCATTTGCCGCGCCTCTGCCGGAGTAGTTGCTCCGGACGCCAGAGCGCGGCTTGATCCAAACTTGGGATTCTCTGGTGCATGCTTTCGCACCGGCGGAATCGTCCGCTGCGATGATGTTGAGAATGATCCGCGGGTAAACCTACAGGCGTGCCGCCGCTTGGGCACGCGCTCCATGGTGGCGGTCCCCCTTTGTGCTCAGCACAGCGTGATAGGGCTGCTGGAGGCGTTCTCGTGCGACGCTTACGCCTTTAACGATAGCGACGTCCGCAGTCTCAACCTTCTCGCCGAGCTTATTCTGGCGGCGCTGAAGCCCGAGGAACCGGAGCAAGAACACCGGCTCAATGACGCGCCCGTGAACCCGCCGACTATCGAGACCTCCCAACCGGTCGAGTTAGCACAGCCGCTTGAGCCAGTGATGGAGGCGATTAGCGACACGCAGATCAAAAACTATGAATCGGAGCATGGGGAGGCAAGTGAGCCTGCGCTGTTTGGTGAGTACGAGAAAACGGAGGCGTCGAGACCCGGGCTGCTCGTCGTAACCATTGTGGTGATTTTTGCCGCGCTGTTTGCGGGCACGCTGGGGTGGAAGATTCGGAGCAAGACTCAAGCCGCAACCAAGCTGGCGGTCGCCGAGCAGACCAAGATCTCTGCTTCCGCTATGCTACCTGCCGCAAACTCGAATCAAGTGTCGGTGCAGTCTCCTGATGGAACAGGGGCTCCGATAGTTCTGCCCCCGGAGGCTCGTCCAGCTGAAGCCCTACGTGGAAAATTTTCCGTTCTTCCGCAAGTAACGGGTGTTCGTCACTGGTCGTCGAGCGATGCCAGTACGGTAGCGATCGATCTGCAAGATCCGGTGCAATATGAAGCGCACCGCCTCAGTTCACCCGAACGTATTTACTTTGACCTACACGACACCACTCTGGCATCCGGCCTTTCGGGAAAAATTATTGAGGTGGGGGATACGCTGCTGGTTCGGGTAAGGATTGCACAGCCGATGGCAGGCGTAACCAGGGTGGTACTCGAGACCAAAGGGGCGTCGAATTTTTCAGTCAGCCTGGAACCGAATCCGTACCGGCTCGTCGTGCAAGTTCGTGGAATGGAATCCAGCCAATCTCAAAGTAACAAGATCGACTTATTTCCGCCGGTCGGCCGAGCCGAGAAGAATAAAGGTGCGTTCGCTGCCGGGGTGGTGGCAAACGGCGAAAATACACAATTGCGAGCGCATGTTTCGAAGTTCCGCATCGTGCTGGATGCGGGGCATGGCGGATGGGATCTAGGGACGGTGGGACGCCGAGGCCTGCTCGAAAAAGATGTTGTGCTGGAAATTGTGCAACGGTTGGGCGGATTGTTGGAGAGTCGTCTCGGGAGCGAGGTCATCTATACACGCAAGAACGACAACTACATTACCCTGGATCAGCGGACTCATCTGGCTAACCAGACGCAAGCCGATATGTTCGTCTCCATTCATGCCAACTACAGCGATCTTTCTTCAGCGCGAGGAGTAGAGACTTACTACACGGATTTCTTTTCACCGCCCGGCTCGCGGGCGATCGAGAAGCGTGAAAATGGTGGAGCGAAAAATCCTGCCGCCCCTGCAACACTTTCAAACGTGGAGCTTCAAGGAAAGATCGAGGAATCGCGCCGTCTTGCTGCCAGCATACAGCGGGCTCTCTACGGTAAGCTCTCGGTGCAGAGTCCGACGATCCGTGACCGCGGCGTGAAGGAAGCCTCTTTTGTGGTGCTGACGGGGACGTCAATGCCGTCAGTTCTCGCTGAAGTCTCATTCGTCAGCAGCCCGACGGATGAGCAGAATCTTGAAAGTTCCACCTATCGACAGCAGATCGCCGAGGCGCTTTACAAGGGCATAGCGCACTATGCCGCGGGTCCTCGTCGCCTGAAGATGGCCAGCGCGTCGGGAAGATCGACGGGAAAGTAGGGGCGGGTGGCAGAGTGCAGAGCGCAGTTGAAGGGCGCACTGTAGAGACAAGCTTGCTGCGTCTCGGGCGGTTGCCAGCAAGACATTCATGTAAGACGTAGCAAGCTCGGTTCTTACAGCAGTCGCCCGGTTGCAGCCATCAGTTCTCAGGTGCTGGTGTCACTTCCGAGTTCAGGTCTGCGACTTGTGACCCGCTGCCTACACCGCAACCTGCGACCTGCTTGCTGTTACCGCCTCCTGCGACCTGCAACCTTCCACTCAAGAACTAAGCGACCTACTGATTGGTTGTAATCCCGCCGTGTTCTTTCAGCCACTTCAATTCTTCGCGCACTTTGATTTTGCCGTGCCACGGGGTCTTGGCCATCTCCGGGGAAGAGCAGCAGAGTGCTCGGGAGGTTTAGCAGACGCCCGTCCCACACCGGTCCGGGCCTGCGCTACGGTGCGGGCTCCGAGTTCTTGAGTGCGTCGTCCAGATCCTGACTGCTTTTTACGGCGGTACCGTTCACCAGGCGCCAACCATCGTCGTAGTGTCTGAATCCAACCGTAGATCTGTAATGCACGTCACCAGCGTAGAGCGCAGCGCCTACTTCGTTCAGAGGCACCCATCTCCAGGTGAAGTCCACATCAGCGACGTTGCCGTTTTTGCTGATGCCGGTAACAGAGACGAATTCTCTACGTGCGGTGACAATGCTGAACCGCTTGCCGGAATCGTTGCTGCGAATCAGGTCGCGAAACGTCTCCACCCCGATGGGAGTGAGGACAACCTCCCAGCAAGGTGGCGGAGCTACTTTAGCAATGCAATCTGAAGGCGTGCCTTTGATCCAGCCGCGCTGCTGGAGAACAAGGTATTCAGGGGACAGATAGTCTTTATTGGAGACGAGACCGGTGCGGAGCCAAAACTGCTGCGTAGATTGGAAATTTTCAGAGCCCGCGATGAGGTCGGCTGCCAGACGGCGTGTGAGGAAGTCGCGAGGCGAACAGGCGACCCACACCAGGCATAAAAACACCGATGCGAGGACGAGTCTCGGTCTCTGCATGAATCAGGATTATGGCTGACTGAGGATTGTAACCAAACGGGAAGCTCGTCGGGGCAAGAAAGGATGAGAGGTAATCTGTCCATCAAATTTGGCGGCCCATTTGCCGGGGATGGCCGCGCCACAGAAAGGGCAGCAGCCTTGGGGACTGAGGCGGTAATCTTCTACCAAATAGCTGTAGCGTTTGATCAGGGTCTTGCCGCAATTGTGGCAGTGCGTATCTTCAAGATCGCCGACCATGCCTGGAATGTTGCCGGCATAGATGTAGCGGAGTCCTGCTCCTCTCCCAATTTCTGCCGCACGCAGCAAGTCTTCGGGGCGGGTGTCTTCCGGACTCGTCATCTTGTAGTCCTTGTGGAAGGCAGTCACGTGCCACGGAATATGCGGCGAAATGCTGGCCAGGAATTCCGTAAGGCGGCGAAGTTCGTCATCTGAATCGTTGAAGCCGGGGATGAGCAGAGTCACTATCTCCAGCCAGAAGCCCATCTGGTAGAGGCGACGAATCGAGTCAAGAATGGGTCCGATGCGGCCGCCGAGTTCGTGATAGTGACGGTCGTCAAAACTCTTGAGATCAACCTTGTACAAGTCGACCCAAGGTCGCAGATATTCCAGCACTTGGGGCGTGGCGTTGCCATTCGAGACAAAGCCGGTGATGAGTCCGGCCGCTCTGGCTTCCTTGAATACCGCAACCGCCCACTCACTTGTGATGAGAGGTTCGTTGTAGGTACTGACGAGTACTTTGCCGCCTTGGGCAAGCGCGTCGCGTACCAGCGCTTCTGGGCTGGCCTCGAGCGGAGGTGATACGGCGCTGGGATCGCGCAGAGCTTGCGATGTCACCCAGTTCTGGCAATAGGAACAGTGCAGGTCGCAGCCCAGCATTCCGAAGCTATAGGCCAGCGCCCCCGGATAAGCATGGAAGAAGGGCTTCTTTTCGATAGGATCGCACTGCACGCCACCTACGTAGCCCCAAGGTACGTACAGTGTCCCACCTTTGTTGTAGCGGACTTTGCACACACCGGGCTGATTCTCGGGAATGGGGCAGCAATGGCCACAGGCGTAACAGCGGACGCGATTGCGGTCGAGCTTCTGGTAGAGCTCTCCCTCACGGACGTTTTCATACACAACATCGCGGAGGGTTGGCATAATCTGTCTCTATTTTACCGGATCGCGGACGAGAGAGGGCATCTAGAAAGATTGCACTAAAACTGAGAGGGGGCGCGCGCTAGCGTGGAGCACGCCTGTCAAAGCCTGGTCACGCCGAGGATCACTGAGCGGGCGTGGACTTGCTCGTGAGTTGATGTTGCTTGATCCAGTCGTCGGCCTGCTGTTGGGCTGCAAGTACCTGAGCGTGGCTCAGACGGGAGGTAAGCGCGGCGACACGGTACTTGCTGCCCTCGTCACCGCCGGCCCGCGCCAGAATAGACCAGAAATAAGCCTTTCCCAAATCCTGGGGAACGCCGCGTCCTGCCCAGTAATAGGCACCGAGTGTTGCCTGCGCGGTGACGTGCCCTTGTTCCGCAGCCTTGGAGAACCATCGGGCGGCTTCGGAATAATCTTGTTTGACTTCATTTCCGGTCGCGTAGTGCGCCCCTAAGGCAAATTGCGCAGCGCCGTCGCCCGTCTCGGCGATGGTTCGCAGGTCTTGTAACGTGGTCGCTTCAGCCACAGTTTTCAAGCCGGAGATCTTGGGAGTTGGGGGCGGAGGCTGCGGTGTCGATTGTGGCTGCGGGGGCGAGGGACGATTCCACTTGCTCTCGATCCAGGGAGCCAGCAAGAACCCCAGCGCCAACGCTAGCGCGGCAGCGACCGCAATCAGAAGCATCAGGTGAGAACGAGGAACAGGAATGCCCTCAAACTGCGGCACATCACTGGCAGAGGCTATGAGGGATTCACTTACCGACCCAGGTGAAGGCGGAGGGCCGGCCAACCTGGTGCCCTCTGCATCCGGTGCTGATTCTGATTGTGGTATTCGGGCCCGATTTACGGCCGCAAGAATAATCCCAGCGAGCCCCTGCAGGATGGTGTTGTCGGTTTCTTGAAAGGCATAGGGAGCAGGAGAAAAAACTTCCAGGAGTCCAATAACCTTTTCCGCGTCACGAACTGGCACGGCGATCATTGAGCGAATTCCCAGCAGGCGGCAAATTTCGGCATCGACGAGGGGGTCAGTTTCCGAATCGTCGCAGCGCAGCAGTTTGCCGGTTCGGACGCACTCGCCCGAAAAGCCCGAACCTACATGAAGCCGTGCCCCTGGGCCGGGCGCATCGGAGCCGGTGCTGGCGCGGCAGACCATTTCCTGTGGTTGTTCTTCTTTTTGGGCCAAGGCTATCGCGGCCCCAGTCGCGCGGGTGAATGCCTGTGCCCGCTCGGCTAACGATTGCAGACCCGCATCGAGATCGGAGCCAAGGGACTCAATCTCTCTTTCGACCGCATGAAGCGCCGCCTGGATGCTCATGTAATCGGCGGCTGCAGTTTCCCTAACGGGTTCAGCAGCTGAAGCGGATCTTCCGCTTTCTTCGGACTGTGACGCAACCAGTTCGGGTCCCACTGGTTCAGTTTTCGCGTGATTCGCGCAGGCTATCAAGGAATTGATCAGCAGCCATTCCCGGAGCTCGCGTAGAGATGCGTCGGGCATGTCGGGGAAGCGAATGCCTGCCCGGCCCGCGCCGTCGGACCACACTACAAAACCGGTGGTGTGGATGTAGCTTTTGGTTTCAGAAAGGTCGAGACACAAGTTGAAGGTCCCATTTACTTCTAGGGGAGAAGACGTCTGAATAGAAACTCCAGTTTCGCTGATATCTACAATTTCACTCAGATCGAGTACCATGCCGTGCGAGACGCCATTGAAGCTGGCATAGGCTGGAGTGTGCACCTTGTGCCGCGGGCTTTGCCGCCGTTCGTGGGGGAAGGGCGACTGGTCGCGTCTGGGGACCGCCGAGTTGGTTTCCAAGGGCTCCATAGCGAAAACCCTGTTACATATTACCCCCAGTCGTGCAAAAGGAACTACTCTTTGCAGGAATCAGGCTGCAGGAATCAGGTTAGGCAGAGCTCGAACGAGGACGGATTCCTGCCATCGACCAAGGCAGACGTTTTAGCGCTAACGAGTTTTCTTCGGGCACTTAGTTCCGGGCCAAGCGCAGGCTGGAAAGTCGAGATATGGCGGCCACCATCATGCTCGCGAGGAACTGCATGGTGGTTACGTCGCCATGATCGAAGGCGTAGGGAACGGAGGAGAGGACTTCAAAAACTCCCAGGGTCCTGCGGAAATGACGCAAGGGCGCGACAAGAATCGACCGGACACCAAGGCGGCGGCAGCTTGCCAGGTCGACACATGGGTTGGTTTCCGCATCCTCGCAGAGCAGAACTTCCCCGGTGCGTACACATTCGGCGGAAAGGCCAGAATTTATCTCTAGCCGCACACCGAGATCTGGTGCGGTGCGGCCGGTGCGGGCGCGGCAGACGATCTCGTCCCCTTTGCGCAGGGCGATCGCTGCTCCGGTGGCGCCAGTCAAAGCCTGAGCGCGTTCGGCGATGATGCTGATTTCTGGCTCAAGGTCGAGTTCCCCAGCATCGCTAAAGATGCGAACGTCCGTTTCGCCCCGGAAACCTACGTGTTTGATGCGAAGGTGATGGCGGCCGGGAGCCAGCGACGCAACATCAGATGAGAAGCAGCGCGCCGCAGCTCCGCGGGAGAAAGGTGTGGGGGAGACATATCCTGCTACGTCTCGCGAAACCCCTTTCTTCGCAACCACGGGTTGCGGTGGAGGAATCGTACGCAGCAGTTCCCTGACGAGGCGATCGAGTTCCGCATCGGCGATCAGGTGCGCGGTCTGCTGGTCCCGCAGCGATCCTCCAAGAATTCGTGAGAGGCTCAGAAGGGCCTGGCTGCCACAAGCCAGACAGTAAGGAGTGCTATTCTCACTAATGAGTTCGCATTGAACACAAAAGATCGCGGACCGCAAAGAGACAAAGTTGACGTTACGTGCGGCAAGCCAGCCTGCCATCTTTCTGAATGTCCTCCGGCAAGAAAAAACGAGTTAGAAAAGTAAATGCGTGAGGCGTCATGGAAAAGTAGCGCAGGTGGTTCAGGGCTGTGGATAAAATCGGGTAGATCGAGATTGCCCATCGCATTGGGATGCTGGCACAATTGGTGACATTATTGGTACGAAAGCAGCTAAAGTAGTTTTCCGGGCCGATTTCGAGTTGCTACGTTCGTAGGAGCCATCGTCATTGTTGCGGCGAATGTCGGCTTCGCATAACAAAGTGCAGAAGCAAGTAATGATTCTCATCGTTTTCTTCTTTGCAATGATTTTGGTTGCACGCGGTATTCATCAAATTTTAAATTGACCTACTATCGCAAACTATATGGTGGAGGCCCCATTCCAAAAAGGGTATAATCGTCATCCGATTTGAGGAGGAAAGAACCATGGAATGGACCACGCCGCAATTTGAAGAAATCGCGTTAAACTGCGAGATAAACTCCTACGCCAACGCGCAGCTCTAATCGAGCGCCTCCCGCTAGAACGCTCGCAAGATTACATCCGCAATCCGCTCCGCGGCATGACCGTCCCATAAGGGTATGGGAGTAAAATTTTTCTTCTCGCCCGATAGAATTTTTCTAATCTCTGCCTGAAGACTTGCGATATCACGTCCCACCAGCACGTTGGTTCCGTTGGTAAGGGTAATCGGCCGTTCGCTGTTTTCCCGCATCGTAAGGCAGGGCACGCCTAGGAAAGTCGTTTCCTCCTGGATGCCACCGGAATCGGTGATGACAACCGTAGCCTTCCGCTGCAAACCCAAAAATTCGAGATAAGGTTTGGGCTCAAGCAAACGCAAATGACCATTCGAGAGTGCCTCCAGGCCCAGGTCGGCGATGCGCTGCTGCGTTCGCGGATGAACGGGAAACACTACGGGCAAGTCGTGTGACAAGTCAGAGAGTGCGAACAGCATGCGCCTCAGCCAGACGAGATCGTCGACATTGCCGGGGCGATGCAGAGTCACCAAGGCGTAGCGCTCGGGGAAATCGTTGTCCGGCGTTTCGGCAAACGGCAAAAGTCTGGTCAATGTATCGATCATGACATTGCCTACGCAATGGATTTTGGTGGAATCGATTCCCTCATTGAGCAAGTTCTCGTCCGCATCTGCAGAAGGCGTGAAGAGAAGACTCGAGAGTTGGTCGGTTACCAGACGATTGATCTCTTCGGGCATGCTACGGTCGCGGGAGCGAAGACCAGCTTCAATATGCCCGATGGGGACCAGCAGTTTGGAACAGACTATAGCCGCGGCCATTGTGGAGTTCACGTCTCCGTAAACCAGAACGAGTTCGGGTTTGCGCTCTAAAACAATTGGCTCGAAATGAGCGATGATTTCCCCGGTCTGCTGGGCATGGCTCCCGGAGCCGACGCCAAGGTTGGCGTCTGGCTCGGGCATTTCCAATTGACCAAAGAAGACATCGGACATAGTGGCGTCGTAATGCTGGCCGGTGTGGATCAGGGTCTGACGCGTTCCTGGCGACTTGGCCAGCGCGCGCAGGACCGGCGCCGCTTTCATGAAATTGGGACGAGCGCCAACAACATGAAGGACGTGCATGCTGGGCCGGGCTGAGGTCGCGGGTCGCAGTTCGCGGGTCACTGGATTACCAAAGCCGAACGGTTGAGATTGTACTTGGCCCTAGGTTTTGGTCAACAAAAGGGAGACTGTGTTCAACCTGCTTGCGCCGTGACAAGGCGAGTACTCTCTTCTGGCCGACTCATAACTTGCATAGCCTGACCGAGGACTCGATCCAGCGCATCGGCCAAAGCAACGGGAAAAACCGCAGTGAGTAGGTTAACGTCCAACTGCAGATCGCGTTGCGTGTACAAGCGCTGAATGCTCATTGAACCCCGTCTGCGGTTCGAAGTGGTCACTAGATCGAGAGTAAGGTTCCATAATGCGAAGCTGTCACGCAGGCGCAATTTATCTGACTTGGTCCAACCAAAGCACAGTTGTTCGCGATGCAAGTGGGCCTGCACGAGTTCGAGACCTGGATTATCGTTGGGAAGCAACTTCACGCTCAAATCGAATGCATCAAAGTCATTCGTTCCGAATGCGGCCACGAGAATGCGGCACAGTTGCTCGTAGTCGCGCGTAACTTTCAGTTCCTCGGTGGCGCGGCGAATTGCAAGATTGTTGATAAAGATCTGGCGTTGCTCCATGGTCCGCTGGGCCACGCGGCGGAGTTCCCCAAATTCCAGATATCCGAGATGTTGCACGCCCATCCAGATGCCGGTGCCGAGAACCGCTAGAACGAGACCTAGAGAGCTCCCCGTCGGCCACAACAGAAAAAGGCTGAGCAGGGCGAACAACGCGGAGACGGCGTAAAGAACGATTACGACCTGGCGATGGGAAAGTCCGCGCTGCAGCAGCTTATGGTGAATGTGCTCGCGGTCCGCGGTGAAGAGCGGCCGTCCGCTTATGAGACGGCGGAGCACGGAAAGTGCGGTCTCCAGGATCGGAAGTCCGAATGAAACCACCGGAATCGCGACCGCAATGATCGTGGGCGCCTTCTGGGCACTTTCCAAGGCAAGAGCACTTAGCAGAAAGCCGATGAAGAGACTCCCGCAGTCCCCGAGGAAGATGGTGGCTGGGTTGAAGTTGTAGCGAAGGAATCCAAGAATCGCTCCAGCCAAAGCAATGGTCATCAAGGCAACCGGCGAAGATTGGTTTAGCAGAGCGACCACGAAAACGATCAAGGTAGAAAACAGCGCCGATCCGGCCGCCAAGCCGTCGAGGCCATCAATGAGATTAAAGGCATTAGTAATGGCCAAAACCCACACAATCGTGAGCGGCAGGCCCACAAACCAGGGGAACTGATGGGCTCCGAAAAGCACCGGCAAATCCAAAATGCGCAGACCTCCGATGAACAGCATGCTTGCGGCCAATGCCTGCACTGCGAACTTGAGGTAAGGACCTACGCCGCGGACATCGTCAAGAACCCCGAGCATGAAAATCAGAACAGCCGGGAGCAGGATGGTAGCCAGAGTGTGGAAGGAAAACCCACGCTGGAAAATTTGATATCGCCAGCTTATGAAAATGCCGGCGGCGGCACTAAGCAGGAAGGCAAGAAAAATGGCGACCCCACCGAGGCGTGGAAGTGGAGTGTTATGCAGGTGACGATCAAACGTGGGTAACGACAGCCATCCGCGCGCAACCGCCAAATTACGGACATACCTAGTAAGGACAAACGAGAGTATCAGCGAAAGCGCGAAGATCCCCAGGTAGACAACTGGCAACTAGTTCCCCTTCGGTTGGAAGCAGAGGGATCCGCGCAACAGAGCACGACCGCCTCACCGCGTCCCTAATCCAAAAAAACACAGAAGCGAACACATGGTTCTTCAGCTAACAGATTTTGAAGTGGGCTCTTAATTGATCGCCAATATAGCAACTGTGAAAAACGAGGCGCAATTCTCTTTCTTGGTACATGTGTGGAAAACTGTTGCCTCTAGCGGCACACCTGAACAATTGAGCGCGAGGAAAGCATCCATCGCTCCTCGGTCTCGGAACTGTGCGCGCACCGGCGCCCTACGAAAACATACGCGGCGCCAGAGACCTTTCTAAACTGGCTATCCAGAGCGAACGTATAGTGTTTTCCTGAAACAACCGGATCAAAAGGCGGCTATTCATTTAAGAGCAAGAGCTGAGATTCTCCCGCTCCAAGCTGCCGATATCCTGGCGTGGACTGCATTTCAGCAGATGCAGACATCTTCAAAAGACGGATTAGCTGGATTGCAGAAATGGCCTACCAACTTCTCAGTTCGGCTCGTTCTCCGTTCAAGGAAGCTGGGTTTTTGGTAAGACTGAGATGACCTTCGGCGGGGACTTTCTCGGGGAAATATTCTCGTCCTGATCCATATGTACTTCTTACCAACCCATGGAGGGTTTGTCAAAATTCCCCAACCATTCCGTCCGGACCGCAGATTGTGCGCCGAATCATTGGCTATTGCGGTAGTTCCGGTGATGTACCGTTGCCGGAATAGGCTCAAACGTGTGTGAAGAATAAATGTGTCCTGAACCTTCTTTTCTGCGCGTCGAAAAAATAATAAGTCTATGAATTCACGATACTTATTGGCTTCGTTTTTGCAAAAGACAGGAAATCTCTACTAAATTTCCAGTGTCACCTGCAGATCCAACACCGGTTCCCTTTGCGGCGTCGATGAATACAAATAACTTAGTGGCTTTGTTTCGCAAAAGTCTTAGTTCCTCCTGCCCAAGCTTATGTTAAGCGGCGGCGGCACCTTTTCTCCCTTACGCTGCCTTTGCAGACGCTCCAGTTGGTCCATCGCCCGGTAGAGTTGCCGATCCAGATGCGCTTCGTAGCGGAGAAGTTTGTCCGTTGCGTCCTCAGCGGGCAAACTAAGGCTCCGAACTTCAGCCTCTTGCTCGAGCTTTGCGCGTTCTAATGTGTGTTGTTTTAGCGATTCCAGCTGCTTCAATTGCAAATCGATGGACTTAATGGCGACATCAATGCCGTTGGGGGTCTCTTCATTGCTGGCTTCTTCAGGCGAGCCGTCTTTCCCCAAGGTCTCTCCTGCCGCAATGAAACAGGCCTTCACGAAGAGGTTATCGGTCAAGCCAAACGCGTTCATGAGCAAATCTTTACCCGGCTCTGATAGATCACCCTTAGTTGCAAGCTCGGACTTCACGTTCAACAGAGCTGCCCTTAAGTACTCCACACTCATATCATTTCTTCGCAGATCGCTTTGGCACTTTTGCGCGACCAAAAGGCGCTCTCTTTTTGATAGCTTCTGGTCGTTGCTGCCAGTCTTGAACAGCGCTCCAGCACCCAAGAAATCCAAAAGAACCATGTCAAGGCTATGCTTGTCTGATGCCCGCAGCACGCCCTCCGCAATTGCCCAGTCAAGCCTCTTGCGTATTTCTCCATTCTCGGCACGCAGCACTCGCGCTTGTCTCCACCAGCAGGTCGCAATCCGTTGAACTAACGTTTCCTCGCGAACACCAACTGGCTCGTATTCTTGCCATAGCCTATCGAGGAAGGTGTCAAACTCTTGTAGATCCTCTTCGCCGTCACCGGCGGTGATCACCACCTCCCTCGCCAGGAGCCCGTGCTTAATCGCGTTGCGGGCGACCGCCCGTTTCCAGTGTTCCGTTCTCGGACCCGTGGAGAGACGGGCATTCCTTCGGTTGGCTTCAACCTTCTTCAGCGAGGTAGGTTTTCGCTCGCCTGGTTCAAGCGTGTGATCGGAGGGTGGAACGACCTTGGAAGAGATCATAGGATCCCAAACTACAAACCAATAAGATGATACCACAATTCGCTTTTCATTCGCTATAGAGGAATGCCGATCGGGATCAACAGTAAGAGGTTAGGGTCATGAGAGTCGCAGGTAAACGCAGAGGCGGAAGCTAGTTGGCGGATTCGGCAGCAAGAATGCGCATGAGATTGGAACCTGGTACCACTCTCAGACCAGCGGGAGCTGTGGTTTCAAATGGGAGTATCTTAAGCGTCCTTCTGGCGGTCAAGAACACGCTGCAAATATTTCGGTCCCTCCTTCTGATATGCGTGTGATCCGATCGTCAGGAGTAACTCGCAAATCTGAGAGATACTGCGGGCCTCCCGATCCGCGATCTGCTGGAGGTTCCTCTTAAGTTCGGTTGAGATGCGAAATGCTAGAGGAGCATCTTTCTTCATGACGCTGAGATTGTAAGAAATAATCAACATCTTTGCCTATAGTCTTTTTCTTGACAATTCCATCAGAGGATGTATTATTATGTATGCGATTGTACTAGAACTGATTGTTCGCGCAAGATTCGAACGGCCATTTGCTCAATGACAAAAAAATCTACAGAAAGGTGGCTGGACATGAATAGACTGCTGCGCCGCAATCGCAGGGTTGCGCGCTCGAGATGGGACGGACAGTTGACTCGTCTTGCTCTACAAGCATTGAAGACTTACACAGACGAATTCCAGTTCTCGATTGCCGATGGCGACCTGCTTCTGTTGGATCAAGGGTGGTACGTCACACACACAGGATTGTTGCGTTTGGCCAGTCGTAATTGCTGCTTCGGTATTGACGTGCGTCCCTCGGCCCAGTTTTCTGATCCCAGCGCTTCACGATGGGCATTTAAGGCAACAGTCTACAAGACTCCTAGATGCAGAGGCTTTGTTGGCTATGGGGACGCTGACCCCTCCAATGTTTCTCTTCTCGTGCGAGGCGCTGAGATGCGTGTTGCAGAAACACGGGCTGTGAACCGCGCCCTGCGAAAGGCTTACGGCATTGGCATCTGCTCGGCCGAGGAGATCGGGTCCTTCGCTGAAACTGCGCTATCCTCCCGAAATTCGAAGAAACTCCCGCCACAGCCGACCA
>QIAR01000003.1:27429-27777 GCA_003225595.1 Acidobacteriota bacterium
CATCCGCAAGCATCAGCTCGATCCCACATTGGTCAAGGCCTATGCGACCGACTTCTGCGGGACCAAGACCCTGCGCGCGGCTACCCGTGAAAAAGTCGAGAACTTCGTGGTGCACCTAGCCGACTGGGCCGAGAAGGACAGAAATGCCCTCCTCTGCCAGCTGAACAGCTATGTCCTGACCAAAGAAGGGGCAGCATGAAACGCCATATCCAAGGCCTGCGTGAGGCGGATCGATCAGCTGCCGGCGAAATCCCCGATGGCCTGTTCCTAGTCCGGGTCGACCAAGCCCACTATCGCTGGCACGCACAGAAGCCCTACTACATCCTCCGATTCTCAATCCTTGAGCCC
>QIAR01000763.1 GCA_003225595.1 Acidobacteriota bacterium
GATGTAAGGACACTGGACTGCTGTGGCGTCATTGCGCAACTTAAAGGCAATGAGGCATCAGCCCCAGTGAAGGTAGTTCTTCTGGCCCATGGTGGGCCATTGGAGCGCAGCCGTGCTCTTGATCTCGGTGCGGACGACGTTCTAAGCATCCCCTTCGAATCCGCTGAGCTCTTCGCGCGTATCCGGGCACAGCTCCGCGAGAAGGCGCCTGATGACCGCTTGCGGTCCGCAGTGCGCGAGGCCAAGAGGAAGGAACTGGAGGCTGAAGCAGCGCTTGCTGCGATCGTTACCCAAAAAGAGAGCGGGAAGAACAGGTGGTTGGTCCTCTGGTTCGTAATCGTCTTGGCTGTTGTCGGTGCGGGCATCGCTGTCCGAAACGCGCAGATAAGCGGTAGGTCGAACGCAAGGCTGGCACTGCAGGTAGAAAGACTTCACTCCGAGGTGCTTACCGAACGCCAACTCCTGGAGCGTGTACAAAACAGTCGTGAGGTCCTCAGCCAGGAAGCGACGGGTTCGGTAAAGAAGCAGCTCGAACCTTCGAAACAGAATTTCGACCTCGTCTGGAGCCACTCTTTCCGATCTGGACAGCCGCTTGAAGGAAACAAATTCACGGATTGGAAGACTCGAAGCAGAGTCGCGCATCGCGCAGCAGATCGTCCGGGATTATTCTAACAGCGTGTGCCTTATCTACGCTGTTCTTGGCTTTTATGACAAGAAGAGCGGGGCGCAGCTCAAGTTTGCTGGGGCTGACAAGAATGGCGATCCGCTGCTCGATGAAAACGGAAATCCTATCGTTACCACGGAAGGCAACGGCCAATCCGTACACATCCACGTTTTTGGCACAGGCTTTCTAGTCGATTCCGCTGGACACATTTTCACAAACCATCATGTCCTTGAGCCTTGGTGGCACAATGCTGACTCGATGCCCGTTCCGGGTGATGCTTTTGAAGCGACGGTACTGTCCCTTCGCGCGTACTTCCCGGGCAGCGGTGCGCCGTTGGCCGTACATGTAGAACGTTTGAGTGAAGACTTCGACCTTGGTCTCGCGTCGGTAAATCTGTCCAAGAATCATCCGAAGCCGGTCACGATCGACAGACAGCAGGGCGCCACTTCGGGAAGCGCTGTCGTACTGATCGGATACCCGACCGGGATTGATGGAATTCTTGCTCGGATCGATGAACCCACGCTCAAGCAGATCGCACAGGCTTCTGGACACCGCACGGAAGACCTTGTCCAGGAGTTGGCACGAAGAAAGCTGATCCGCCCTTTGGCGACGCAGGGCCACCTCGGCGTGGTCGCAACGGACCGGCTCGTTTATGACGCGCAAACCACCTCCGGCGGATCCGGAGGGCCCGTGTTTAACAGCAATGGCAAAGTGATCGGTGTGAATTTTGCAATGCTTTCGGGCTTCTCTGGTTCCAACTTCGCCGTGCCGATCTCGCATGCCGCGAAGATGCTCGAAACGCCCAGGACCGCCGAGGCGGCACGGTCGTCGTCGAATACAAAGTAGTTCGCGAAAACCGCGCACAATTTCTCCGAGCAGCGATGTCTCTCCCGACGAAAACACTTCTTGAATAAACAGCCTATTGCTGCCGTCGCCGCGTGAGCCGATAGCGTTAGTGGTGAACTGGACGCGGAGCTGAAGAGGAAATGAAGCACTGTGGCCCGGCCTCCAGTTTTTCTTTGTACTTCGAAGATTGTTCCAGAGTGACGGGCTAACCGTCAGTTGAGAAGTTTGGTCCGGTAGAAGGTTCAATTTCAGAGTCGCCGACCAGGACTAAGCCGCTGGTGCGGCGGACGCTGCGCGTGGGGTGAACCTAGAAATTTGGGACAGCTGACATAGTGTGGGTCCGAGAGAAAGGAGATTCCTGTGACCCATTTGCGAAAAATGATGTTGGAGGAGCTGCAGCGTCGCAACTACTCCGATATCACGACTCGGAAGTATCTGCAGGTCGTGACTGCCTTTGCCCAGCATTTTAGTAAGTCGCCTGATCAGCTCGGGCCGAACGAACTGCGAAGCTATCAAGCCTATCTGCTCAAAGAGCGCAAGGTAACACCCGGCACTGCGGTGAACTGTGTGGCCGCTCTGCGATTCTTCTTTATTAAGACTCTCAAGCGACCTCTGTTTCGTGAGTTTCTCCCCTATCCCAAGGATCGGCGCCGGCTCCCGACGGTGCTGAGCCGGGAGGAAGTCTCGCTCCTGATCAATGCAGCCGGAACACTGTTTCGACGGACGCTGCTAATGACACTTTACGGTACCGGCATGCGACGCTCCGAACTCGCACGCCTTAAGGTCAGCGACATCGATAGCCAACCGATGATCATTCGCGTGATGGCGGGCAAGGGCGGCAAAGACCGTGACTTGCCTCTGAGTCCGGCTCTGCTCGAGAGCTTGCGAGAGTACTGGCGTTGGCGGAAGCCCAGAACTTACTTGTTCCCCAGCCGTGATCCCCGGCGGGGACCTGAACAACCGTTTTGTACGCGATGTGTGGCACTCTTCCCTTAAAGCAACGTAAGGTTT
>QIAR01000768.1 GCA_003225595.1 Acidobacteriota bacterium
TTGAGGTGCGCAAAGGGTTGGCGCAGAACCCTGGTGGGCTACCGATATGTGTGGATAAATGCTTGCCAGTCGATCCGTACGGTTGGACTCGTACTTCACCAGAGGACCCGTATTCCCAATTCCTGGGCGGCGTCAATAATCTCAATCTCTGGAAGTAACACACCGCGACACCTTACTGGTACCTAATGGCTGGCTAGTTGCCTGTGCGGTGTGCTTCGGGGCGACTTCTGTAATGTCGGAGACGAGTTAGGTATCCGCGAGTTTGTTAATCGCTCACTTCGATTCTGTATTGCGCCGTTTTGGGCAGTTGAATGATGCGAACGCTAAGCTATGTGACCGCCGCGATTGGGCTGCTATTGGTCTTGCTCGCTCTTGACCAGAGGTTCGTTGCCTTTATCGTCAAGTCGAGTCTGCCGAGGATTGGTTATGAGAAAAAGTCCTTCAGGGTTAATCTCAGTGGTGAGGAAATCCCGAACTTTGGTGGTGTTATTGGCGTGCCCTTCCTTAAGTTCACGGCGAAGCTGGACTTGAAGGGAGATTATCCACGGGTCGCCTATACTCGTGACTCCTTCATGATTCGTGTTTTGGATGTCAAACCTACCGAGATTTCGGTCAAACGTGTCTGGCTCGGCCACGAAGACGACATTACAGGTCATGAATACGACGAGGAGGCGCAATTCGTTCGCAGTCTTTTCGACAACGGAATGATGGGATTAGAGTTGTCGATGCCGGGAGCGGATGTTAGCCCGACTGGGATTAATGAACTTTCTGGCGGCACAGTACGGTGGGCTGTTAGGGTCAATACAGCGGGAACAATAAAAGGCTTTGTCGTGCCAAAACTCACTCAACCCTGACACGGTTCACAGGGGGGCAGATTCAGATTTCTTCTTATTATTCCTTTTATACGGATGATAAGGCAAATCTCTCGATTGAAGTCGAGGACAAGCTACTGACTAGAGAGCACCTGCTGGCATGGGTGGCCGCATTCCTTGGTGCGTTTCTGACCTTGCCCGGCATTTTGGCATTCTTGCAGAAGCGTCGCGAAGAAAGAGAGAAGAGCACTTCGACTCAGAAAGAAAAACAGATAATCGTTGAACCATAGTGGCATCGCCAGCAATCTGATGTTCTGCTTCCTTTCGATGCGGGAGATTGGCGGCGGGTTTCCGTGGTCTTGTTCCCGTGCCAAGCAAGACACTAAGCGCTTTTTCGCTCCCGGCCTCCGTGGACCACTGACACAGGCTTTGAGTGCTGCGCTTGATGGCAGAAAAAACAGGGCAGGCAGAAGACCGAGCGACACGTGCCACAGGTTTCCGCGTGTGGTTCGCACAACTCAATCCCACAGTCAGAGCATTGCGTGCTGGCCGTTCTTGAGCAGGAATAGCCGACCGCATCTGCCAAATTTCGGACTTCCACGACTTCGCAGCGTTCTGGCATAGAGCTAGTTTCTAGTTTACGGCTTCGAGACTGGCACACGCCAGATCACACGAATGCCAACCCGGAACAGGCTCTTTGTGGCGCTCCCGTTCAAACAGTTCCTCCCGGCCCTGCATCTGAGAGTATCCCCGATTGCGAATCTTGAACCATGTACTGTTTTCTCGCTCTGCGACGTAAGGCCCGGATTTGTGCTTCGCAATAATGCCCTCCAAATCCAAGTCGCAGACACGCTGAAACAGTGCCATCCCAGAGCCGTCAATATACTCGGTATACTTCAGCGGACAGTCGGCAGGTGCCCGTGCCAGCAACCGCCGAAGTCCCTGTTTGCGGTCTATCAATCGCTCAGTTCGCAAATCCATCCCGTCGCAAGTCAACAAATCGAATACGAAAAAGCACGGCGGGTTCCCACGCCGAAACAGCAGATTTTTGAACTGTGGTCTACCACGTCTATCGAGGGAGCAAATTTCGCCGTCAATGACCGCTGTTGCGTTCGGCAAGAAATCGGAGATTGATTCTGCTAGTGCAGAGAATGAGGCAAACGGATGTCCGTTGCGTGACAGCAACTGAGCGCGGCCATTCTCGATGACCGTGAGGGCCCGGAACCCGTCGTACTTCAGCTCGAAAATCCACTCAGGATCATCGAACGGAGCGGCCCGAGCAGCGGGATTGGCTGGAATGAAAGCGGCACGGCTGGAATCAGAATAGCAAGAACCCAGACAAAACGCGCAGCTAGACGCACATGTACGAATCCGCTACGACGGCTTAGACAGGGGAGCGCACTGATTGTATGGCTATGTGTACTTGTTGTATCCGGGCGGGCCAAGAAGGATAAAGAAACCGAGGCTGGAGCTGTAGGTATAACAAAATCGGCTGTAATGAGTATCCTCTTTGAAGATGTCACGGTAGGTCGTAACGCCGTAATAGATCAGTTTTTTCTTTCCTCCGTGGATTTCATCCCATTGCTCCTTCGAGAGAATCTCAGACGGATTGTAACTGTCAAACTCCCAAGATTCCTGCGGTGCCAAGAATCTGACATCCTTGAGGCCGCCAGCGCTATATTCCGGTTCCCTCGGCAGGTCATCGAGCCTATTTACAATTTTGGGTTCGGAATAAACCGAAATTACATGACCGCTGGTTCTTCCCCAATTCTTGACCGAAAGAACATACTCGTACATTGTGTGAGGTCTTGCTGGGCTGCTCAAGTAAACCA
>QIAR01000764.1 GCA_003225595.1 Acidobacteriota bacterium
AAATCCTTCGACGAATTCCTGGAAAGGCGATTCCCGGAGTCGAGGCGTAAGGCTTATTACCTCATGTCCATCCATGAGCACTTGCCTCCCCAGGTGAGGCGGGAACTTAAGGAAGTGGGATGGACCAAGGGGGTGGAGTTGGCGAAGCTGGCACGGAGGGACGGGCAGGGCTTCGATTGTGCAACCTGGTTGCACAAAGCCCGCGCCATGCCTAAGGACCAGTTTAAGCAGGAGGTCCAGAAGGAGCTGACGGGTCAGGAAACCGAGCCGTGGGAGATTATCTATTTCAAGCTTTACAAGAGCCAGATCCCGGTCATCGAGCAAGCGATTGAGACGGCAGCGCTGATGCTGGGAACGGACAAGTCCCGAGGCTACTGTTTGGAAATGATCTGTGCGGATTTCTTGGCGGGCGCAAACCTCGAAAATGGAAATAGCGACGTCCTCTTGCAGTCAGTCCTAAGGTTTTTCAAATTTCTTCCCGGCGAAGAGAGAAAGGCGTTCCTGCACCATGTGGCCGAGAAGGCGTCGTGAACCAAGCCCAGCCCGAGCATCCTGGCTCCGCCTTGCTCCCGAGCTGTATGAACAGCTTCGCAACCAGGTGCTGCGCCGAGATGGCTGGAGATGCCAGGCATGCGCACGACGTCAAATCTTGAGGTTCATCACAAGGAATTTCGCAGCCAATCCGGCAACGATTCCGAGCACAACCTGATTACCCTCTGTACCACATGCCACGCCAGCGTGCATTCTCCTAAATTCCGAAGTTGAGCCTTGCGAACGAATTCGGCAACAAATTGCATGACCGAACGGCCACCTGCATGGCTTTCTGCTGAGCAAGAACAACTTCGAGTCGATTGACAGCTCGCTGGTGGCGGGATGGGTGTGGTGTACAAGGCCGAGGATGTAAAACTGCACCGATTTGTCGCGCTGAAGTTTCTGCCCGCTGCTTTCTGCCCTGGCGCTGGCAAGAGTCGGGCTTTACGGAAGACCTGACATCCTGCTTCGCAGCTGCTGCATTACCGAACTCCCATTTAAGAGGACTGCAGCTTTCTTCCACTCCTGCAGCCACAAGTCGTACTTACCCATCTCAAAGGGTTTTCGCTTTCGAGCCTATCGACGCGGACGAGCGGATTACAGGAAGCAGTTCTTAACGGAGTCGAAGCGGATGGAAAGGTTTAACCTTAGGCCGGCACGGACGCGGGCTTCTCAGGGTATAGGCGGTCAAACTCCGGGTCATCATGAAGAAAGATGAGGTCCGGGTCGCGGCGGGCCCACACTGAGTCCCTGAACCCCGCTTCCCAGGCTTTGCGCAACGCATCCAGGGCCTCCGGCTTTCTTTTCAAATTGCAGTACAGACAAGCCGCGTTGTAAAGAATCGAGGCTTCGTTGGCGCGCAAAGTCACCGCCAGGTTGAGTTCGCGCAAGGCGTCGTCCGGCCGTCCCAATTCCGCGTAGTCGCTGCCCAGTAGGATGCGCGCCCGCGCGTCTTCAGGTACTTGTTTCAAGTGGTTTTGGAATGCCGCCATCCTTCGCTGAGTCATGTTGCGCGCGGCTTCTTCTTTGCCACTAGCGCGAAAAGCGTTCACGATGGGCACATAGACGTTGTAGTCCTCACCGCTCGCTTCGATGGCAGCTTCCGCAATCTCCAGAATTTCCTGGTAGCGCCCGGCCGCGAACAGAGCGCGGCAGAGTAGGTAATAGGCGCCCTCGGTGTCGCGCTTGCGTTCGATGGCCTTTTTGACCATGCGCACGGCTTCGTCATGCAGTTCGGCTGCGTAGAGGACCCAGGCTTGGCTGACCTGCACTTCGGGGAGGTCCCAGCGCAGAGCCACCGCCTTGCCGGAGGCCTCCCGCGCGCGTTCCACCCACACCTGATCGCGGCTGTAGTTGCAGTAGAACATGGCGCAGGCATTGGCGCAGGCGGCATAGGCGAGGGCGAAGCTGGGATCAATGCTTACGGCATTTTCGAACATCTGTAGGGCGAACTCGAGATCCTGACGAGTCTGACGGCGCGCGTAGCGCTTACCGCGCAGGTAGAGATCATAGGCCTGCAGGTTTTCCGTGGGCTTGATGGCCAGGGCCTCGAGTTCGTCCGGGGAAAGCGTCACGCGCAAGGCCTCGGCGATCTTGCGAGCCATTTCGTCCTGAATTTCGAAAACGTCCTTCATCTCGCGGTCGAAGCGCTCCGACCAGAGTGGGAAATCAGTGCGCGTATCCACGAGCTGGGCGTTTATGCGAAGTCGAGCGCCGGCACGTCGCAAGGTGCCGGTGAGGACACAGGCGGCACCGAGCTGCTGACCAACCTGCGCCGGGGTCACCGGCTTGTCCCGGAAGCCCAGTACGGTGGGGCGCGAAAAGATGTTCAGTCCCCGAATCTTCGACAGCTCGGTGATGACATCCTCAGTGATGCCGTCGCGCAGGTATTCGTCTTCCTTGGCGCCGCTTAGGTTTTCAAAGTAGAGTACGGCCACGGACTTTCCGGTTTGCTTCTGGGCGCCGGCATCCGAATCGGTCTTCCCCTTGGCACGACGTTTGCTGAATTCCAGGTCACGCTTGAGACGGCTGAGGTCGGTTTTCAGCTCGGTGGCGGTTTGGCAGCGCAGATCGCGGTCCTTCTCAAGTGCCTTGTCGAGGATGCGCACAAAATCGGGGGGCAGCATGGGATTCAGCTCGGCAGCCGACCTGGGATCGCGATTAAGGATGGCGTCGAAGATCACGGCAGAGGTGTCCCCCTGAAAGGGGAGCGTTCCAGTGGCCATCTGATAGAGCACCGTGCCGGTGGAAAAGAGGTCCGTCCGGGCGTCCACCAGCTGCCCTCGAGCCTGCTCCGGCGACATGTACGAGACCGTGCCGACGGCCACGCCTGGTGAAGTGAGTTCGCTGTTGAAGACCAGGGTCTCCCCCGACTCGACCGAAGGTCCCTTCGCGATCTCTCCGTGGCTCATCTTTGCCAGGCCGAAGTCCAAGATCTTCACCTGTCCACGCTCGGTAAGAAAGAGATTTGCAGGCTTGATGTCCCGGTGCACGATCCCCTTGGCGTGCGCCGATTCGAGGGCGTCGGCGATCTGGATGGCTAGCGGCAGCAGCCTGTCGATCTCCATGGGCTGCCTCTCCTGCGCTAGGGTCTGCCCCTCTAGCAGCTCCATGACGATGAAGTGCCGGCGTTCGTGCTGCTCAATTGCGTGGATTGTGCAGATGTTGGGGTGGTTAAGAGAAGAAGCCGCGCGCGCCTCGCGCTGGAAGCGCTCAAGCAACTGGCTGTCGCGGGCGGTTTCAGGAGGAAGGAACTTTAGGGCCACGCGGCGGCCGAGCTGGGAGTCCTGAGCTTCGTATACCACACCCATGCCACCCGAGCCCAGTTTGCGGACAATCTTGTAGTGCAACAGGAACTGGCCGATGAGAGGATCGTCAGGTGAAACTTGGTTCATATTAGAGGTTCATGGTATGTGGCGGAGAGGGTACCGTCAAGGGCGGGGGCGGCGTGCCACCACAATTAGGGTCCAGGCTCGATGCAAGTTTGACTTGCCCTGGTACTCGCCAAGTACATCGCAACATTGTACAGTCGGAGAGGAGGCGTGTTCCTCGGAGACTTGCCGCCCTCAACTGTTCTGCGGATCCACACCCAACACCATTGCTACACCATGCTGCTTCTAGGCGACGACGATGCGCTCTCCGCACGCCAGCATGGCCTAGGCTGGGAGGCGCCATCTATTACCACGAGGGGTGCGAGGTTACCCTTCTCTCCCATTGGGCAATGGACTGCTAGTCAAGCATAGGACGCAATGAGATTAAATTTCAGGACACGCCTGATACTGTCCCGAGCCAATCGTCGTCATTGCAGGCTCGACCTGGGAGGTTCCATGACCGGATTCCGATCCGTTCTTCTAACGGCAGCTGTCGCGACGTGCCGCATTCTGCTGATGACGAGGCGTGGTGTATTGCGTTCGTCGCCAGTAGCGTTAAGGAAATCAAACTACCAGGCCTGGCAGATCTTGTCCGCTGGCTTCACCATCGGTCGGCCGGCCTTGCAGGAGAATGCCTGCGAGAACTCGGGCATGTTCACCAGCACCCCGTTGATACGATACTTCGCCGGGGAATGCGGGTCAGTCATGGCACGGACGCGCAGATCCTCGGGGCGTTCATTGGCGCAGTCCCGCTGGGCAAACCCGATGAAGAAGCGTTGCTCGGAGTGAGGCCGTCCACCAGCTGAAGGTCTTTGTGCTTGGTGGCGTCTTTCCATGCCGACCGACTGGCCTACATTGATCTCGCCTCGAAGCAGCACACGTATCTAACCAGCAACATTCCATGGGACATTGATGAATTCGATCTCTCCGATAATGGCAGGCTGGTCGGCTTCGTTGCGAACGAAGATGGCTTCGGCGTTTTGCACGTGCTGGATACCGCCACTCGCAAAGAGAAATCCCTGCGCAGCCTTCCCGAAAGTGTGATTTCTGGTGTGTTTGTGGCACAAGAACACACCGCGACCTCGGATTTGATTTGTCCTCGGCACGGTCGAGTTCCGACTTACTCTCTCGATATTCAAACTGGGAAAGTCGAGCGGTGGACGTTCAGCGAGACAGGCGGCCTGAACACGTCGAAGTTTCCTGACCCCCCGAGCTGATCCATGGGGGTCCAGAGGGGGCAATTCCGGCCAACGGCACCGGCATCAGGAGTTCTTGAAATTTCTGAAAAAGAGTGATGAGAGCACCGACAAACTCTTCGATGTCCACTGTATCCTCGATAATTACGGTACGCACACGCATCAAAAAATCCGCGCATGGCTCGGGAAGCACCCGCGTTTCCATCTGCATCCTCATCTTGGCTGA
>QIAR01000136.1 GCA_003225595.1 Acidobacteriota bacterium
ACCAATCGCATCCCCGAGATTTCCGACTCCATTGTCGAAATCGATCGCGCCATGCGGCTGGGCTTCAACTGGGAACTGGGGCCCTTCGAACTGTGGGACGCCGCGAGTGTCGAACCCACCGTCGCACGCCTGAAGAAGGAAAACCGCGCTGTCGCCGTCAATGTCGAGAAGCTGCTCGCTTCCGGCAAAAAATCATGGTACACGGACGATCCGGGAAGTGCAGCTGGCCGAGCTTACTTTGATCTCGCGAGCTCCAGCTACAAGCCGGTGGAGGTGCCGTCGGGCGTGTGGTCGGTCGAAGTCGCAAAGAAATCAAACGGCGTGGTCAAGAAAACCGCGGGAGCATCGCTGGTTGATCTCGGCGATGGCGTGGGCTGCATTGAATTCCACTCCAAGATGAACACGATCGGCACCGACATCGTGCAGCTCATCTCGCAGAGTCTAAAACCTGGTGGTCCGGGGGACAACTTCGACGCGTTTGTGATTACGAATGATGCGGCGAATTTTTCTGTTGGCGCTAACCTGATGCTGCTGCTCATGTCCATTCAGGAAGAAGAATGGGATGACGTTAACCTCGCGGTCCGAACCTTCCAGGGCATGACGCAAGCCATCAAGTTCTCGCCGAAACCTGTGGTGGTCGCGCCTTTCGGGCTAACCCTCGGCGGTGGCACGGAGATCTCGCTGCACGCGCCCGCCCGCCAGCCCCATGCCGAGCTTTACATAGGACTGGTCGAAGTCGGAGTCGGTCTCCTCCCCGGCGCAGGTGGATGTAAAGAGATGCTACTGCGCGCCATCGACAGCGCGTCTTCGATTAGACCGGATGGCAGAGGAGAATCGGTCGAACTGATGGAAGCCATGAAGAAAACTTTCGAGACCATCGCCACCGCGAAGGTGGCAACCTCGGCGCACGAAGCCCGCGGCCTCGGCTTCCTCTCTGACAGCGACAGCATCACCATGAACCGCGAGCGCCTGTTGGCCGATGCTAAAGCCCGCGCCCTCGAACTGGTCCGCGGCTACGAGCCTGCCGTGCCGCGCACCGACATCCCCGCGCCCGGCGAGAACATTCTGGCTGCGCTCAAGCTGGGCGTCCACCTCATGCGTCAGGGCGATTACATCACCGAGTACGAGGTGAAGCTGGCCACCAAAATCGCCGAGGTCCTCTGCGGCGGGAACGTGACCGCGGGCACGCCGATCAGCGAGCAGTACGTGCTCGACCTGGAGCGCGAGGGGTTCAAATCGCTGTGTGGAGAGAAGAAGACGCAGGAGCGGATTCAGTACACGCTGAAGACGGGGAAGACGCTAAGGAATTGAAGATTGCCGATTTTCGATTGACGATTCTGGACCCATAGGCCGACAACCCAAACCGTGAAAGGTTCCGCATGGAACACTCACGCAAATCGGCGCAGTGTTCCACGTGGAACATATTGTCACTGCGATATTGTACATACATGATTTCGAACTGCTGTTTCCCCGGCAGATCAAGGACTACTCCGCCGAACGCGCGTTGCGACAGGAGGCCCCACATCTGCCGTGGGTTAATCGAGAACCGGCTGAGTAAGACCGACGACGCCCCATTTTTCGCGTTTACGCGAAGCACGGGGCAGCCGGTCGGCCATCTGGAATCAGCCAAGTCATACTACAGATCACACGGCTGCTCACGTGACCAGTTCTCATTCCACTCACCAACCACGTCATAGCCGGAAAATACAGCTACCCTGGGGCGACTGGGAATCGGGCTCGGGCACCCCACTTGTTTGTAAATAAACCGCAAAGAATTCAAGGAAAACGAGTTGCAGAACTGCCCGAAGTGGGGATCGCATATGTCGCTCGCTTCTCCCGTTCCGGCGAGACTATTTGCAATTGAGCTGCTCATTGAAACTCTTCCAATATGCGAATAAGTTCTCCCTTGCCAACTGCCGTTGCCGAACCAGGCTGTCGTGTACGGTGGTGATCCCTCTCTCGGGGTGTCAGTTCCCGGTGTGCGGAGGACACAACGCAACCCATACCCCTGCTGTCCTGCAACGCTCCTAACCTTATATTGAACAAAGTAAGGTCCGCACGTAGTCGGTCGCTGCAAAGGCGTGTAGTTCACACCATCAGGCCGCACACGCCATTGTGCGTTCCAGGCTCCCGTCACCCTTATGTTGCTCGGATTTGGCCAGTCCCCTTCGATGACCTGGAAAATCAGGCCAGTGACGTTGTTGCTGATGTCTTCCCCATTTCCAGTGATATCGCCTGCTCTGCCGGTCGTACCAATGTCTGAACCGCCCCGAAAGGCAATTCCGACATGGCGATATTTCCGCTGCTGCCACTGCCCTTCCCCGTACCACACGAAAAGCTCCGCACCAGACGGGTAATATCTGAGGCAGCGCACACCTGGTGCAGGATTGTTGTACGCGTCATAGACGACGTATGTGAGAAGATCACCCCCGCATCTGAAATACTGAGACCGTGCCGGGGTGGCGAACGGCCCTGCGGCTAAAAAGCCGATCATTGTTGCTGTGATTGCGAGTCGCTTCATGTTCTCCTCCTTAGCCCAGACCAGTTGAATTCGTTCGGGCTTCACAAGGGAAAGCGTTGGCGGGGCGAGAACCCCGCCACCTGTCAATTTCGTATGACCTCGAAGAACAGCTGATAGCGTCCGTCTTGCTTGATGCGGACGTCTTGTCGTTGGACACCCTGATCACCTAGAGAGTCTGGAATGGCTGTGTCACCTGCGGGATCACTATCTTCTTTGAAAGTAACGAAGGCTTGTCCATCGAAATCAAAATTGAAGTCGCTGAGGTCATGGAATTGACCTTTATCGATCGGGAACACCCCACCTGCGGAAAGACCGTTGACGAAGATTTCTATGTCATCGCCGAACGAGGTGGCAGGTTCATTGCAAAGTAAACTTCGGAGAAGCAGTCTGTTCCTGAAGGCAATGGGTTTTGCCGGGACGACCTCGAAGAAGAGTTTGTAACGTCCGTCGTCCTTGATTGTCACATCTCGTTGCTGAACACCCTGGCCTCCCAGGGATTCCTCGATGGTGGTCTGACCTGCTGGATCGGTATCTTCTTCGAAAGTAACAAAGGCTTGTCCATCGAAATCGAAATCGAACTCACTAAGATCACGGAATTGACCTTGGTCGATCGGGAACTCCCCGCCTGCAGACAAACCGTTGACAAAGACCCCTATATCGTCGCCAAACGAAGTAGCAGGTTCGAGGCAAAGCAAGCTCCTGAGTAGTAATTTAGCCATACGATGGCCTCCTTCTATTGGTTTTCTGGAGCGACTCATCACGCCTGCTCCGTTAAAGGCAA
Organism: Acidobacteriota bacterium; assembly: GCA_003225595.1. Classification (GTDB taxonomy): domain Bacteria; phylum Acidobacteriota; class Terriglobia; order Terriglobales; family Acidobacteriaceae; genus Gp1-AA124. The sequence continues at coordinate 3,303 of QIAR01000136.1, forward strand.
GGATCTGAGTGTCGTGCTCCCATACTGGAAAGCGGCAGTAGGCCGAAAATCCCGCCACTCGCGGCAGAACTGGCCGGCTTTGCCTCTCTAAATCGTTTTACTTTCATGAGAATCAGCTATAATCGGCCAACTCTGAACGCGGGGGCGACCGTGGCCACCGGCCCTGGCGAAATCACACAGCTACTGCAGCAATGGCGGAAGGGAGATCAGTGTGCCGAGTCCAGACTTTTCGAATTGCTGATGCCGGACTTGCGCAAGATTGCCGGGCGCTGCTTTCGTGGTGAGCGGCCAGGGCATACGCTGCAGCCAACGGCACTGGTAAACGAGGCCTTCCTTCGGCTAGCGGCGGCAAAGAATATTGAATGGCGGGACCGAGGTCATTTCTTCGCGATAGCTGCCAGAGTCATGCGCCGCTGTCTGATCGACCACGCCCGCTCCCGGCCAAGTGTCAATTTTTTGCCCTTGGAAGGGCTTCCGGAGCGTGTTCTCGGTAATTACACGCCATTGGAATTAGCAATTGCTGTCGATGCCTTGCTCGATGAGCTTGAAAGGGAGTCGCACCAGAGGCGCGCGGTTGTGGAGCTGAAGTTTTTCCTAGGCCTGACTGATACAGAAGCGGCCGAGGCGCTGAACCTCACCTTACATACTCTGCAGCGCGAATGGTATCGGGCACGGCGATGGTTGTATGAGCGACTGACTACGGAGACATGGAAAGCAGCACGGAACGTGATCACCGCGTAATGACAATTCTCGCGAAGGCCCTGCGTCAGCCACCGGCTGAGCGCGAATCCTACGTGCGACTTGCCTGCGAGAACGACACCGATCTGCGGCAAGAGGTTGCTGAAACCGTGGCTTGGGAAGAGCGGTGGGCAACTTCCTGCTGCAGCCCATGGTCGCTTTCCAGGATTTCGCTCGCCCGTTTCAAGCCGGACAGATCGTCTCGGAGCGTTTCGAGATTGTGCGTGAAATCGGCGATGGGGGAATGGGAGTTGTATACGAGGCTTTCGACCGAAAGCGCAAACAACGGATCGCGATCAAAGCGGCCAAACCTGGTTTCCAGCGTCTGCTGTCTCCCGAGCTTGAAGGCGCGCTCAATGTGCGGCACCCAAACGTCTGCCTGGTAAATGAAATTCACACGGCACATACGGAGCTGGGTGAGCTCGACTTTCTGACCATGGAGTTTCTCGAAGGCGAGACTTTGACGGCGCGTTTGCAGACTGCCGGCAAGCTCAGCCAAAAGGAAGCGCTGCACATCGCGCGCCAGCTCTGCGCCGGCCTGGCGGAAGCTCATCGCAGCGGGATCCTTCATCGCGACCTGAAGACGGGCAACGTTATCCTGTCTCGGACTCCAGAGGGAGGGTCGCGGGCTGTAATCACCGACTTTGGATTGGCGGGCGGAGTGACGCTACAGTCGGGGGAGCTCGGTGGCACTCCGGCGTACATGGCACCCGAGTTATGGCGAGGGGGCAAGGCATCCAAAGCCTCAGATATCTACTCTCTTGGGGTAATTCTGTATGAGATGGTAACCGGTCGCCGACCTTTCAGGCAGAAGTCACCGAAAAGCGGGCAGACAAGGCGGCCTCCGGCTCCGACTAGCTTAACCAGGGGCCTTGATCCGCGATGGGATCGGGTCATCTTGCAGTGTCTTGCGGTGGCGCCGGCAGAACGTCCTTCCGATGCCGGCAGGGTGCTGGCCGGTCTGGAAAGGAAACCAGTTCGAAAGGCACCTGTCCTGGCGTCAGCTCTGGTAGCCTTGGCACTCTTGGCTTTCGCCGGGCTGACGCCTTCCGTTCGGGAGTCGTTGATCGAGTTTTTCTGGCCGCAATCCAACGTGCGATTAGCGGTTCTTCCTCTGCAGGGGCCAACGGATACCGCGGCTATTGCTGGCGGCGTCCTGCAGGATGTCTCTGACCGTATCGGACATCTGCGCAGCGGACGGCATACAGTGGTAGTGATTCCGCCGTCTGAAATTCTTAACAAGCATATCCAGACGCCGGAACAGGCTAAACAGGTTTTACATGCGACCCACGCCTTATTTACCACCGCGCATCGCGAAGGCGATGAGTTTGTGGCCCAAGGGTCAGTCATTGATCTAAGCACGCAGACTCATGTGCGGGAGTTCTCCGGGCGGTATTCGCCTTCAACAGTGGGAAACATGCCAGCGGCCCTGGCAGGCGCCGTCTCGGTGGCGTTGCGATTGCGCGGCACTGCTCCGGAAGTGCTCTCTTCGGCAGCGACGGTGCCCTATGATCGAGGACTGTATCTTTTGCGCCGCGATGGTCAAAGCTTTGAAGAGGCGATATCGCAGTTCGAGGAATCGGCCCGCCTGGATCCGCGTTCACCGCTACCGCTTGCCGGGCTCGTGGAAGCGGAGATCAGGAAATTCAGGGCAACAAAGCAACACAACTGCATCGAGGAAGCCCAACGGTGGTTGCGCGCGGCAGAGAGCCTTAACCCCGATTCCGTGGGAGTTCGCCTCGCTGGGGGGCTGTTGAAAGAAACCACAAGCCAGTACGAGAAAGCGTTGGAAGACTACCGCCGAGTTCAGGACCTTGAGCCCCGCAATATCGACGCCCTTTTGCGCATTGCCAGTGTTTACGACAAGCTGGATATGCCCGACAAAGCCGTCGAAGCTTACAGAAAAGCGATAGAGATGGACCCGGCGTACTACGAACCGTACGAGGACCTCGGGGAGTTCTATTATTACCGCGGCCAGTATCCCGAGGCTGCCGAACAGTTTCAAAAGACCATCGATCGCGCGCCCGGAATGTTCGATGCATACACGAATCTCGCCGCTGCGCTAGATGACCTTGGGCGGGACAATGAAGCGGAACGAGCTCTCCTTAGGTCCCTGCAACTCCGAGAGACGGCCCGCGCGCTGAACAGCCTCGGAGTCATACGGGCAATTCAGAAACGGGATACGGAGGCGGTCAGGTACTATGAGCGGGCTGTAGCGATCAACCCAGGTAGTTACGTCTATTTGCTCAATCTGGGAGACTCGGATCGCCGAGTGGGCCGTCTCCGCGACGCTAAGATAGCCTACCGCAAAGCAATGGATCTGGCGTTGGCGGAATTGAAGGAAAACCCACGCCGAGGTTATGTACGTGCCTTCGTCGCGTACTTTGCCGCGAGGCTTGGTGATACCAAAAGGGCCGAAGACGAGATTAGTCAGGCCGTGCAGTTATCGCCCGCCGACAACGAAGTAATTCGACGCGCGGTGCTGACTTATGAAGCACTCAGTCAACGCGATCGGGCGATTCAGGCAATTAGTGGTGCCGCTGCGGAAGTATTGCGTGAACTTGATCGTCAACCGGACCTGGCGGACTTTCGCCAGGATTTACGCTTTCAGTATTTAGTTACCAAGGCCGCGAAAGGAGGTTAATGGACAATGCCCAATCATCATGACATCGAGATACGTCTCTCCGCTGATGGCAAGGATGCCTTGCCGCCGGCCGGGGAACTTAAGATGACAATTCAGGATACCGTTCGCTATTTCAGCAACGATGGCGACATCACATTGGAGTTCCAAGGTGATTCTCCGTTCCGCGATAAGAATGGCAACAAAATGACAAAGATCACCGGCCCAAAGAAGACTGGCTCACCGCCTCTCACTTTGCAGAGCGAGGGTAAGTTCATGTGTGGTTGCTTCATAACGCTCCCAAGTGGAAAGCGAGTCGGGTGGGATCCGAAAACCAATCCCGGGTCTGGTACCGTGCACGATGTAGGGCACTGACTGAAGGATTTCAGGAAAGAACCTGCATAGAACCGAGTGGACTGGTAGCAGCACGGGGTTACTTGTCCACGAACTTGTACCGCCTGGTGGACTGGCATCACGGGATGAGGCGCACTCGGGGCTGGCCCGGCTTTTCGCGCCAAGGTTATCTGCGAGGGTGCCCTGCAGCTAGCATTCGCGCCGAACGCTGGCAAAAAACGCGAGGCGTTCGCACGGCGCGCCCAGGTCCTTCGCTCGGCAAAGAGCGCCTGGCTCAGGATGACATCGCCTGTTGGAGAGACAGGGATGTTCATTCCGCCGGACCAACTGCAGAGTAGGCCGAGGCTTTCTCGCTTGCGCGCCGTCCACTGGGACTCGATTTCGACCCGACCCTCGATCCCCGGAGACAACAGCAAGTCCCTCGACTCGCCCTCGCCGCGCCATCGCGGTTCGGGCAGCGCTCGGGATGACAGAGATTTTGGCTTGGGCGGATATAAGACAGGTTCTCGATCCGCTTGCGTTCGAGACGGATTTGATTAGGATTTGGCCACGCTTGCTGGCATCCAGGCGGGCACCTTGGCGTGGCGCTGGTGCGGCAAAGTTCTGAATAAGCGTTCGGTCAGAGCGATGTGGCGACACTTGGGCGGACCCTTTCCAGAACAAATGCATAGATCCTTCGTTGGGAGTCGCTCGCAAGCGAGCGACTCCGCTTCCTCAGGATGACAAAAACTGTAGGATGACAAACACTGCAGGACGACAAAAACTGCAGGATGACAAAACCGGCCTGCAAAAAAAAATCGCAGATAAAGATTCGAACTGCTGTTTCCGCGCGGACGGCAGCGACAATTTCGCGCGCGCCATGCCATTGGGAAAATAGATGTAGAGCTCGCGGTCAATCCGCAGCTCCTCCGGATCGGTCTTGAACTTAAGAACCTTGTCCCCGAGCTTCCGGGCTGGGATGGCTGGCGAGGAAGGTGACAAGCAGTTTGCTGGGATCGATGCCGCGCCGCTTGGCGA